>CAYUYG010000050.1:0-8638 GCA_964449125.1 uncultured Coxiellaceae bacterium
TTATATACAGATAGCAAGTTGGAAATAATGAATATGCAGCCAGAAAAGATTAGAGACCTAATTGAAGCAGGTTTAAAAGACGCCCAAGCCCACGTTGAAGGAGATGGTGCGCATTTCACTGCTGTGGTGGTCAGCCCTGAGTTTTCTGGTAAAACCCGTATTCAAAAACAACAACTTGTCACTGATACCGTAAAGACGCAACTGTTAGACGGGAGCTTGCACGCCCTGTCCATTAAAACATTTACTCCCGAAGAATGGGACGCATTGGATGAGGGTAATTAAGTGGAAAAACTAATCATTAAAGGCAACAACCCGTTAAATGGTGAAATCAGAATTTCAGGCGCAAAAAATGCAGCCCTCCCCATTTTAGCAGCCACCCTGCTCAGCAATAAGCCCATCCAAATTAGTAATATTCCACATTTACAGGATGTCACCACCATTGTGAGCCTTTTGGGCCAAATGGGCGTTCACATTACCTTAGATGAACGGGCAAATATCGAAGTCGATGCCGGCCCTCTCGCCTCATTCCATGCTCCTTATGAGTTAGTACGCACCATGCGTGCTTCCGTTTTGGTACTGGGACCCTTATTAAGCCGTTTAGGCGAAGCGGAAGTTTCCCTGCCTGGCGGTTGTGCGATCGGCACGCGTCCAGTAGACCAGCATTTGAAAGGCTTGCAAGCCATGGGTGCGGATATACGAATTGAGAATGGGTATATCAAAGCAAAGGCTAAACGGCTTAAAGGCGCGACCATTGTAATGGATATCGTTACCGTAACCGGCACCGAAAACATTATGATGGCAGCGGTATTGGCCAAGGGCCAAACGATTATTCACAATGCGGCCCGTGAGCCGGAAGTTGAAGATTTAGCGAATTTTTTAAATACCCTTGGTGCAAAAATCCAAGGTGCAGGCACGTCCACCATCATCATTGATGGTATCGATGAATTAGGCGGTGGTCGTTATCACGTTATGCCCGATCGTATCGAAACCGGCACCTATCTTGCAGCTGCAACGATTACTTGCGGCAAGATCAAGGTTAAAAACAGCCGTCCGGATTTACTTGAATCCATTCTTTTAAAACTGGAAGAAACTGGCGCGATCATCAATACCGGTTCTGACTGGATTTCGCTCGATATGCAAGGTAACCGTCCACGTGCAGTTAACATCAGTACTGCACCCTATCCTGCCTTCCCAACGGACATGCAGGCGCAAATGATGGCAGTCAATACGGTTGCTGAAGGCCGTGGCGTCATCACCGAAACCGTCTTCGAAAATCGTTTCATGCACGTGCAAGAATTGCAGCGCATGGGCGCAGACATTACCTTGAAAGGCAACACCGCTATTTGTACCGGCATCAACAATTTGCATGGTGCACCAGTAATGGCAACTGATTTGCGGGCCTCAGCCAGCTTGGTATTAGCAGGACTCGCCGCAAAAGGCGAAACCACCATTGACCGAATTTATCATATTGATCGTGGTTATGAATGCATAGAAGAAAAATTGGCACAATTAGGCGCACAAATTCATCGCTTGCCTTCTGATACCGTCGAATAGTAGTGAGTATAACAATATGGACGTTAACACTCGAATTTGGGCAGCGCGTAAGATAGTCATGAGCGCGTTGCTCCTTCTACCGACAGTATGTCAGTCTGCCAATATAGAAGATTTGCAAAAACTCTCGGAATTAAAAGCAGAAAAAACCCATCTTGATTTATCTAATACTGATCTGCGTCATTATGAATTCACCTCAGGCAAAATCGATTTACAACAAGCCAATTTGACGCATAGCAACTTGTCTGGCATGAATCTTTCTAAGATAAATTTAGGCGGTGCCGATTTAAGTTATGCAGATTTATCTAATGCAAAACTTAATCAAAGCAATTTAGCGGGCGCTAATTTAGATCATGCGAATTTGAATGGTGCGTCCTTGCAGGAAAGTGACTTGTCCAAAGCGAATCTTTTCGCCGCCACCTTAATCGGTGCAAATCTGCAACAAGCTATTTTCACCAAAGCCAATTTAGCTTGCGCGAATTTGGATCAAGCCGATTTAAGCAAGTCTACTTTTACAGAAGCGATTATTTCTGGCGCCAGCTTTACCAATACCATCACCAATGAAATTAATGGTTATGATTCCGTACTGGACGCACAAATGAAATGTGAAGCTTGATATTGCCTCTGTTTACTGTTTACGCGTAAATTCATTTAATAAAACCGGCGTTTTTGTCTCGTCATAAAATGCTTGCGTAGGCGTATAACGATAACGACTTTTCTTTTCGGAAGCGCTTTTACTAATTTCCGCCAGTTTAAAAAAAGCAGCGCGCCAATGCGTTTTTCCTTCACCCGTTTCTCTGACACATTGTTCTTCTGCGTAGGTTTCTTTTATTACATCCAGTTGTTGTTTGACCCCGTTTGGCACGTGTTTTTTTATTTTTCCATAGTCGTAATTTATTTTTGTGCCTCTTCTTACTTGCCAGTCGGTTTCCAATAAAATTTTTTGTTGCAAACGCTTAACTTTTTTGCGTGCAGCAAGTTCGGTGAGTGTTTGCTTTAATTCAATGTCGGCAAGAATTTTTTGATTGGCTTTGCGGAATAAATGCGGCTCCATCACCGGCGCCCAGTGGCGCCTATAGGGCTTGCTTTTACTGCTGGCATATCTTTCTTCAGTATAGTAGCCATGATAATGACTTTCATTTTGTAAGGTAAAATCTGCATCAATACACGTGTGGCCATATTTCGGACCGCTGGTACGGTTGGTATCGCCAATCACCCCATCGCGCATAATCCATTTCTTTCCTGCTTTTTTCATACTCAATACTGCATTCACGACGTAATTGTGTGAACGTTTTGGAATAGGACGACGAATAGATCGATTGCGTAATGTATCAATCCGTAAAATATGATGAATAAAAAAGTGACCTGCACGCATGAGGAAATTAGGCTTAGGTGCATGCACGCCTTCTTTTTTATAATTCGGACTATGTCGCTCCCCGAAACCCGTTACATAAGCGAGCATAGTCATTCCTTCGCTTCTATAACCATTGCGGGCGGTATAATGCAGGGTGATGTTTTTGCTTTGCAAAAAAGCGCGGCAATACTTATCTTCCATTAACTCATGATAAACAGTGCGCACTAAACCAGCGCCGTACGAATAACCATCCAAGCGAATGTCGGTGTAACCGGCTTGTATAGCCGCTGCAATCATTTGTCGAATTTGCATTTTTTGATTTTTGATATTGGGATTTGGCACACGCGTAACATTCCATTGATCCGCTTGAAAAGTTAACGCCGCTTCTGGTGCGACAAGATCATAACTATTTCCTGAGCTACCCAGACCATGCACATTAATATGCAATTTCTGCGGTCTAGACTGCAGTAGAAACGCATTTACTTGCAATGCATGTTTATTAACAACTAATTCTTCTGCCTTTTCCTTACCTTTGCGACTGGCTTTTTTGCGTGCATTGTCCGTTACAATACTAAACGAACGCCATTCTCCCTGGAATTCCCTTTCCTGCCTTGCACACAACTCATCCAGTTCATACTGCACATCCTCAAGATTATCTTCATTAATGCGCTCCGTTTTATAGGGCGGCACAAAATGAATATTAGGTGGTAAATGCACACCGACACTGGTTAATTTCACATTAAGTATCGCATCCATGATCGGACCAATCACGGTTAAATATTTAATCGGCTTCATTACCACGTCCATGACAGCACTAAGACGCGGCCAACTTAATTTAAACCAGGGTTTTTGTAAAAAGTTTTGATATTCGGGAGAAATAATAATACCAATAGAGAGCGGTGCATCGGCAACACAAGTTTTCTTTTGCGCATCATAAGCTAGATGTTGGACGGGAAAAGTTTGATAGGTATCATTTTCGAGTCTGGAATCCAGTCCAACATCTCTTTGCATAATATTATCCTAAATAAAAGTCGAGGGTTTTACGCAGCCCTTCCTCCATATTCACTTTAGGCGACCAGTTAAGGTATTCGCTTGCATGACGAATAGAAGGCACACGCAACGAAACATCCTGATATCCTTCACCATAATAGGCTTTAGCATCGACATCAATTAATTTTACCGCCTTCGCTTGATCAGCATGCTTAGGATAATACTGGGTAATATAACTCACCAATGTTTCCGCAAGTTGACGAATGGAAATATTTTCAACTGGATTACCGACGTTGAAAATACGATTATGTGCAGCACCATCTTTATTTTCAATAATACTCATCAACGCCGCGATACCATCATCGATATAAGTGAAGCAGCGTTGTTGCGCACCGCCATTCACCAATGTAATGTTTTCACCGCGTAAAATATTGCCGATGAATTGTGTCAATACACGTGAACCGCCTGGCTTTGGATTAAACACATTATCTAAACGCGGGCCATACCAATTAAACGGGCGAAATAAAGCATAGGATAAATCTTTGTGTTTGCCATAAGCATAAATAACGCGATCCATCAATTGTTTGGAAGTGGAATAAATCCAACGTTCTTTACTGATAGGACCTGTCACTAAATGACTTTTTTCTTCGTCAAATTCCGTATCAGGGCACATGCCGTATACTTCCGAAGTTGATGGAAATACGATACGTTTTTTGTGTTGTGCGCATTGACGTACGATGTCTAAGTTCGCTTCAAAATCCAACTCGAACACGCGTAACGGATCTTGCACATACAAAGCAGGTGTTGCGACGGCAACTAACGGCAGCACCACATCGCATTGTTGTATTTTTTTGCTGATCCAATCTTTTTCTTTAGTCATGTCACCAATCGTTAACTCAAATCGTTCATGACCCAAACAATTGTCTAATTTATCTTGCGTTAAATCCATTGCATGAATTTTCCAATCAGTCTTTGCAAGGATCGTTTCACTTAAGTGGCTGCCAATAAAACCATTGGCGCCAAGAATCAAAACATTCATAAATAATCCACTCTCGTTTTTAATTAAAAATACTATACATCACATCTAATACGCGATCATGTTCCGCATCCGTCATACCAGGGAATAATGGCAAACTGACAATGCGCTCACAAACCGATTCTGCGTGCGGAAAATCACCCGGCGCAAATCCGAATGCTTGTCGATAATAAGGGTACAAATGTGCCGCACGGAAATGCAGACCTGTACCGATGTTCTTGTCTTTCATGGCTTGCATAAATTCATCACGATTCATATGTGTTACTTCTTCGTTAATGAGTGGCGTGTAAATATGCCATGCATGCAAATTATCATAAGAAGCGGGGGATGGAAGTGTCCATTGTTGCAAGTCAGACAAAGCTTCGTGATAACGCGCTGCTAATTCATTGCGACGTGCAATAAAACCACCTAATTCTTTTAATTGATAAATACCAATCGCAGCTTGAATATCCATCATATTGTATTTATAACCCGGCAACACAATTTCATAATCCTGGCTGCCATTTTTGCCATAACGATTAAATGACTGTCTATCGATGCCATGAAAACGTAATTTCGCGACTTCATCTGCTAATTTCTGGTCACGTGTAACAACACAACCACCTTCACCGGTTGTCATATTTTTATTGGGATGAAAACTAAATACCTGCGTATCGCCAAAACTGCCGATACGTTTTCCTTTATATTCTGTGCCAATCGCATGCGCCGCATCTTCCAACACGCGAATGCCGTGACGATTTGCTATCTCATAAAGTGGATCAAGATCAACTGACAACCCAGCAAAATGCACGGGCATAATTACTTTGGTACGTTCAGTGATAGCTGCTTCAAGTAGATTCATATCCATGTTTAACGTGTTTGGATCAATATCAACGAGCACTGGTTTGCCGCCTGCAAGCACAATAACATTTAAAGTCGCAGCAAACGTTAAAGGGGTTGTAATGACTTCATCACCTGGTTCCAAATTCATCGCCAATAAAGCGAGATGCAAACCCGCTGTTGCTGACATTAACGGCAAGACATATGGAGCTTGAAAATAATCTTTCAATGCTTCAGTAAATTGAGCAACGCGTGGACCCGTTGTGATCCAACCGCTTTTTAAACATAAAACCACTTCATCTATTGCCGCTTGGCTAATGAGTGGTCGGGAAAACGGCAAAAATTCTTCGGACATAAAGCTCTCTCTCTTATAAATTAGTAGTATGGTTTCTAATTTTGCGCCACCAAATAAACACCCGCTATGATGATGAATATCCCGAGCATGCGCACCGACGTTAGTGGTTCGCCAAATAAATAATAAGCTGCCAAGGCATTTACGACATAGCCAATACTCAACATGGGATAAGCAAAGCTGACTTGGACGCGTGATAACACGAGCAACCAAACACCTACGCTGACCACATATAAAAATAATCCGCCAATGATAGGCACATTCATCATGACTTTAACGCCGATGGGAACAGCATTTGCCAATGAAAATTCAAAATGGCCGATTTGACTCATACCCGCTTTCAGTAATAACTGAGCCGCCGCATTTAAAAGGACGCCCAATAGAATTAACGCAAAAATCATGGAGTTACCTCGAGTACCGTTTTCCAAGCTTAGCATGATACAAAATTTTGACTAAATTTTCACATTTACTGAAAAAATTAAGTTATAATGACGGCCGTTTTTGAAAAAATGTTTTTATAATTCGTAGTTTATGAGGATATTGACATGTCTATTCTTGTTGGCAGAAAAGCCCCTGATTTTACCGCTGCGGCCGTCCTGGCCAGTGGCGAGATTAATAATGCATTCAATTTACATAAAGCCATTGAAAAGAAGTATGGCATTGTTTTCTTCTATCCCTTGGATTTTACCTTCGTTTGCCCATCTGAATTAATCGCACTCGACAATCGCATCAATGAATTTGAACAACGCAATACCTTAGTAATGGGTGTTTCGATTGATTCTCAATTTACTCACAGCGCATGGCGCAACACACCTGTTGCCAATGGCGGCATTGGTCAAGTTCGTTATCCTTTAATTGCTGACGTGAATCATCAAATTTGCCAAGCATACGGCGTTGAACATCCAACCGCTCACATTGCTTTGCGTGGTGCATTTGTCATTGACAAACAAGGCATCGTTCGCGCGCAAGTGGTTAATGACCTGCCATTAGGACGCAATGTGGATGAATTATTACGTCTCGTTGATGCATTAGAATTTCACGAAAAGCATGGTGAAGTTTGTCCAGCAGGTTGGACCAAAGGCAAGCAAGGCATGAAACCAACGACTGCAGGTGTTGCGCAGTTTCTTGCGGATCAAGCAGAAAGTTTATAAATATTACGCACTAAAAAAACCCGCTTCTGGCGGGTTTTTTATTTTAACTATTATATGTCTTTTTTTTCACGACGATTTTGGTAAACAAAAATTTAATTCGCACTGCGCAACTTTTTAAAAAATTATTTTGTTAACTCATTTCGATTTTGTTTTTTGTTACAAAAAATTCCAAAAGCCTTTAAAAAGAATGCGATCTCTGTTATAAACTTCACCAACAAAAGATGGATAATAAGCAAATTATTAACGATGTCTTATTTTTTACATTATTTTGTGTTGTGAATAAAAATTGTTTGTAAGTAAACTAAAATGCGCAGCTTTACAATCTTTGCGTGAAAATTTACTTGCAATATTGGACATTAGTGAGTTAATTTTAAAACTCGTCCGGATTAATACATATCAAGGAGATACTACAACCATGAACCTAAAACTCGTTGTTACATCAATGAGCATTCTTGGTTTGGTTAGTTGCCCGGTGTTTGCAGCAACCCATTCCAAGAATAAACACCACAAGAAACACGTCCAAACGGTAGCAGCAGTGCAAGAATACAAAGGCTATAAAGATATGCCAGTCTTGCAAGTTTGCGCAATCAGCCAATCAGCAATGATCATGAACGGAATGACCCAAGCTAGTGGTCGTAATCCGGATCCTTGCAATATCGGTTGGTTTAACCGCATTCAATTCAGCGGTGGCGTAAATGTTGATATCGGTAAATGGGGCAACCGCAACGCCAATTACCAAGGTGTAAACTATCAACGTTTATCACTCAATGATGCTTACTTAAACCTCGCTGCTAATGTTAATGATTGGGCAAAAGCATTTGCTAGTTTGAGCTATAGCAACCCAACCACTAACGCAAACCCGGATATTTTTAATAACCGTGGCGCAGCTGAGTATAGTGCAGCGTATTCAAACAATATTAATGGCGGCGCAACAAACGTCGTCCAGCTTGAACAAGCTTATGCAACGATCGCTAATTTCGATCAGTCGCCTATCTTCTTCCAAGTTGGTAAACAATTTTCAGATTTCAGCCGTTATGAAATTCACCCGATTACACTCAGCATGACCCAAGTTATGTCGCAAACCTTAGCTACTGCGATTAAATTTGGTTTCATTGCAAGTGGATTCAACGGTTCTATCTACGCATTCGATGATCCAATCAACAAAATCGGTAACTCTTCCAAACCAACCAACTACGGCGCTGCTTTAGGTTTTGATATGCCAAGCGACCAATTTGGATGGGATATTGGCGCAGCTTACCTCTACAACCTTATCGGTGCGAATGAAGTTGCTTATAATATCGTTAACTACACTGGTACAGGCTACCATAGCCGTATTGGCGGTTTAGCGGCTTACGGTGACATCAACGCAGGTCCATTTGTGTTAG
>CAYUYG010000051.1:0-8608 GCA_964449125.1 uncultured Coxiellaceae bacterium
TCAGCGGCATATCGATATAATGCCAATGTTGATAAGTAACAATCTTTTGAGATCCAAGGGTATCTGGCCAGTAAGCAATTTGGTTAAATTGCGCCATATTTGGATATTCTGTATGGAGGTATGAAACCAGTTGATCAACTTTGTCACGCACTTCAGGATTAAGTTTTTGATAAGCAATATTAGCCACTAACATATGTCCAACAGGACCCCATGAATACGCACTCATAGGAATCATTAACAAGCTCAACCATAACGCACGCTTCAACACTCGTTTCATTTACATCTCCCCCTGCATGTGAAAAAACCTTTTCATCAGATAGCGATGAGTAGCGGTTGTATTTATATTTATGGGCTTAATTAGGGGGCATTGTAATCAAATGGGGAGGGTTCGCGCAACGTAGTAAGAAAGCCTGTAATTTGCTATTCTATGAGGTTCCCGCTGTTGATTAATCGTTGTTAGGCTGTTCTCTCGAACCAGCCACCGCTAAGACTGGACTTCAATTTTTGGACGCGGCGTCATGCGAGTCAGTATTTCATAAGCCGAGGTGCCACTGTGACGAGCGACGCGCTCAACTGGCAATCCTTGGCCCCATAAAACCACCGGATCGCCTATTTTGGCTTGCGGTTGATTGCGTAAATCGACAGTTAGCATGTCCATGGACACGCGTCCGGCGAGCGGACATTCCACCCCATTTATCAGCATGGGCGTACCATTTTTGGCAAATTGCGGATAACCGTCACCGTACCCTACTCCGACCACGCCAATGGTTAAATCTTCCGTTGCCGTCCAGGTGCCGCCGTAACCCACCTTGCCGCCTTTCTTAACCTTGGTAATTGCGATTAACCGCGACCATAAGGTCATGACCGGTAACAAACCATGGTCCAGCCCGGTTTTATCAGCAAAAGGTGAGGCGCCATACAGCATTAAACCTGGGCGCACCCAATCGCCGTGTGCTTTAGGCCAGGCCAGAATACCGGCTGAATTTGCTAAACTGCGCGGACCGGCAAGATGCGCGGCAACTTGATTGAAGAGTGTTATCTGTTTTGCAGTCGCTTCACTGTCTACCATATCGGCTTCAGCAAAATGCGTCATTAAGCCAATGGGTTTTTTAACGGCTGCCGCATTCTGTAATCGCGTGTAAAAAGTGTCAAGCTGCGCAGGGTCAATTCCCAGGCGATGCATACCGGTATTGATTTTGAGCCAAACGGAGAAAGGCGTATCAACTTGGGCTTTTTCCAACATTTCTACATGCGGTTCATGATGCACCACCAAGGTAAAATGCTGTTTGGCTGCTTCCTTGATTTCATCTTTGTAAAACAAGCCTTCCATTAATACGATAGGTTGCAAGATGCCAGCTTCACGCAAGGTCATCCCTTCCTCCAGTGAAGCAACCCCTAAAGCATTTGCCGGCAAGGCATTGGCAACCCGTTCAATCCCATGGCCGTACGCATTTGCTTTTACCATGGCAATGACTGAACATCCCGGGGCTAATTCATGCACGCGCTGTAAATTATGACGCAGCGCGGCAAGATCAATGGTCATGTAAGTTGGACGGCTCATGTTTTATCAATAACCCGGCTGACGAATAAAGTTTTCGAAGCAAGTATATTGGCCCATGAAAGTTAAACGAACTTTACCAATTGGGCCGTTACGTTGTTTAGCAATGAGAATTTCGGCTGTTCCCTTGTCGGGACTGTTTTCGTTATACACTTCATCACGATAAATAAAGACAATCAAATCGGCATCTTGCTCGATCGCGCCTGATTCACGTAAATCAGACATCACGGGACGTTTGTCAGCGCGTTGTTCAAGGCCGCGATTCAACTGCGACAAGGCAATAACCGGCACTTTTAATTCTTTGGCTAAACCTTTTAGTGAGCGTGAAATTTCAGAAATTTCTGCGGTGCGGTTTTCATTGTGACCCGGCACTTGCATCAATTGTAAATAATCGACAACGATCATACCCAATTGACCATGTTCTTTCGCAAGACGTCGCGCGCGGGCGCGCATTTCTGCCGGACTTAAGCCAGGCGTGTCATCAATATACAAAGGCGCATCGGAGAGCATACTGACCGTGGAACTGATTCGCGGCCAATCTTCATCTGACAATTTACCAGTACGTATGCGTAATTGATCGATACGGCATAAGGATGACAGCATACGCATGACAATGGATTCACCGGGCATTTCCATACTAAAAATTAAGACAGGCGCGCGGCTTTTAATGGCCACGTGCTCAGCAATATTCATTGCAAAAGTAGTTTTACCCATGGAAGGACGGCCAGCAACAATGACTAAATCAGAACCCTGTAACCCGGATGTCATTTCATCAAAATCATGATAACCCGTTGGCAAGCCCGTAATAGGTGTGTTGGCATGGAAAAGCGTATCGATTCTATCCATGGTTTTGGCGAGGTATTCTTTGATATTAATCGGACCTTCACCGCGCGAACCTTGTTCAGAAATAGAAAATACACTGCGTTCAGCAGAATCCAACAATTCAACAATACTGCGGCCTTGAGCATTAAACGCATTGTCAGCAATCTCGCCTGCTGCGGAAATAAGTTGGCGTAATACGGATCGTTCACGCACTATATCAGCGTACGCGACAATATTGGCCGCACTCGGGGTATTGTTAGCCAGTTCAAATAAAAAAACTTCACCGCCGACCTGCTCTAACTCATGCAATTCACGCAAGGCATCTGAGACAGTCAACACATCGATGGGTTTGTTTTGTTCGAGTAAGCGTCCCATGGTTCGAAACAAGATACGGTGTTCGTGCCGGTAAAAATCTGTTTCTCGTAAACGATCTGCCACCTGATCCCAAGCGCGATTATCCAGCATCAAGCCGCCTAAGACGGATTGCTCGGCATCAATAGAATGGGGAGGGACTTTTACGTTGCTGGGAGTCATTCGAGAAGATGAATGGCGCTGTTTACTATTTACGACATCGTTCATGTGTTTCGCTGCCCTGATAAACCTTATCCAATAAGGCGAATTTTCGCATTAATGGGATAGTTTGTCCAAGCCAGTTAACGGGAGGACGCCAGTCTATCCGGCCACCCCCTGCATTCGCATGCAGGGGGCAACAGTTTATAGACTAAACTTCACCGACGACGTTTAACTTAACGGTAGCAATGATATCGCTTTCGAGTTCAACGACGATTTCGTATTCACCGGTCATACGCAGAGCACCTTCTGACATGCGTATTTCACGTTTTTCAACGAGCACACCTGATGCACTGATTGCTTCAGCAATATCACGGGTACCGATCGAACCGAATAATTTACCTTCATCACCTGCTTTAGCGGCCAAGGTGATAACTGGCAATGCATTGATCGCCTGTTGTCTTTCCAACGCTTGCTTACTGCGCTCAGCTGCCATCTTTTCCAGCTCGGCACGACGCTGTTCAAATTTAGCAATATTAGTCTTGGTCGCATACACAGCCTTACCTTGTGGAACAAGATAATTCCGCGCATAACCCGACTTCACTTTAACCTGGTCACCCAATGCACCTAAATTGCGCATTTTTTCAAGTAAGATAACTTCCACCTTCTTACCCCCTCTCTCTATAGTAGTTAAATTCTGTAAAAACCCTGTCTTAAACAGAGTGTGTTTAAACTTTCTTGATTCGTTTTCTCACATCGAGCCAGACATCCAGCAAGCCCAAGATTGCTACGCAGATTAAACTAATAGGCATAGAAAAAATCAGTGCCACATAGAAAATAACCAGCCAAAACCATACCGTAGGTGAATTCACCTGCCCCAACACGTAATGAACCAAACTGAGGCCTGCAGCGGTAAATAGCAGATAAAGGATAGGCATTATATCCAATATGACGCTGTTTCTAAAGTAAGCGAGTCCAATACTCACGATAAACAAAGCGCCTGCTAAATGGCTTAAACGGATGTTATGCAATTCCCTGCGCAACTGACCGCGATGATAAACTGCAGCCTGCCACCAACGTGCTGCGATCAACTGTAATATCGCATTGAGTAATATGCCAGCGGCCATAAAGCCAGTCGCATATTCCTTGGTTGCGCTAATAATTTCCGCTTGCGCCTCACCGGCCGCTGGTACTGGCACGGTTGTTTTGAGTGCCGTTGCCATTTCCCTTGCCTGATTATAATAAGCTTGCAGTTCTTTAGCCCACCAATCCGCTATTTGCGGATAAGCAAGATGAACCACGCTGACAACTAATACACCCAGGAGTGCAGCGATTTGCAAAATCGCGCTCCAGCTTGTATGCCGGCGCAGCATCACTGCAAAAACCCAAGTCAGTACATTGCTAAGCACTGCCACACCCACCGCCGCCCAAGCAACCAACACAATGGGCTCGGGATGACTGTGTGTATAGAAAATGCTAATTATATAAGGCAGCGTTGCAGCAAGCGTCAGGATCGCACCTTCCACAATACCCTTGGTCAAGGTGACCAGTGCTGCAATCAAAATACCGATGATGCCAAGCACGGGTACAAACGTGGAAACAAACACTAGCGCCACAGTTTGCCAACGATGTCTTAAAATATAATTTGTAAAGCGATGCAGCCACATGCTAAGGCACTTCTTTTTTCAGGTTAGTGTCTGTCGCAATAGGGTAATAACGCTAGATAACGCGCTAATTTAACTGCTTTAGCTAACTTACGCTGATAGCTTGCTTTAGTACCGGTAATACGGCTAGGAACGATCTTGCCGTTTTCCATAATAAATTTTCTCAGCAGATTAATATCTTTGTAGTCGATATCTTTAATCTTATTTGCGGAGAAATAACACATTTTTTTACGACGAAAATAAGTTGCAGCCATTTTAATCCCCTATTCGCTTGCTTTAGAACGTGAATCGTCTGATTGCTCTTCTCTTCTTGCACGAGGAGCGCCTTCATGGTCCATATCACTACCACGTCCATCTTTCTCTTTCGAGATAGGCGATGCATCAGTCACAGCCTCATTGGTACGTAATACCATGTTGCGAATCACGGCGTCGTTGTAACGGAAGTTATCGCTTAATTCGTCAACGGTCGCTTGATTACATTCAATATTCATCAAGACATAATGAGCCTTCATGATTTTATTGATAGGGTAAGCGAGTGGTCTGCGACCCCAATCTTCAAGACGATGAATTTTGCCTTTGTGCTGGGAAATTAAATTGCTGTAACGTTCAATCATCGCGGGAACTTGTTCGCTTTGATCTGGGTGAACAAGAAATACGATTTCATAATTACGCATTGTTTCTGGATTACTTTTTTGCATAAAGCTCCTCTCGGTTTTAACAGCTTACGCCCCAATGGCGAAAGCAAGGAGTTAACCTATTTTGAGGGGGCTAATTCTACGGAAGACACCCCCAAGTTGCAACCAAAACAGTCAAAAAACCTAAATGCGCATGCCAGGTCTTGCTTCAGCCATAAGCTGACGCTTTTGTTCATCATAATGTTTTGTAACCATTTTTTGAAATTCGACCACGTCAGGCTTGTCTTCAATAAGGTATTCATAGGGAAAATCTTCACCGCAATCAATTTTTTTTGGCATCGTTATAAAACGCTCATGACAAAACTCATGAAATGAGTAACCCGGTATGACAGCCAATTTGCCACGCTGACCCACTAAAGGTCCTAATTCAATGCGACCGTTATTGTTCAGATCCAGTATCTCCCTTGCCAGCCAAAAACTTGGCTTTGCCAAAGCGCCAGGGGCAATGACTTCGCGCCATTGGCTGCCCGGTAAGATATATTCTCCGTGCAAAGGAAAGGCGTAAATAAAGTGACGTTGATGATAATTATCACGGGTAAAGATACCTGCGATACCCGCTCCGCCTACCGTCATACAAACGCTTCCCTCGCTATTGCCCGTGTTGATTTGATAGTGAAGTTCAGGGATTTGTTTAAATCCACCTCGCTCGATCCATTCCTCAGGTGCGATATTACGGTGGGTATAAACCATCTCGCCATTAAAATGGCGACTGAGGACATAAGGGTATTTGCGCTTCAATTCAGCCGTCTTTTCTTTGTTATATGCCGCCAACTCCTGGACATCTTCAGGGCTAGACTGGAGGGGGGTTTCTGTGAATTCTTGAGGTAATACCAATAAGGACGAACACATGCTCGAGGCATTGCGTCGCATTAAACCAGGATGACCTACTGAAAAAATACCCGTTGTGCTGGTTGTATAGCTTGCTGTGCCACTCGCTACCCGATTGCGCATATTACCACCCCCTCTGGTTAAGATGGCATTCTAAAGACAATTTTGTTTTTTTCTACACCATCAGACAAAATTAGATCAACGCCAAACCTTTTTGGACCGCAGGACGGCGAGCAATCATGGCATGCCAACGGCTTAGGTGGGGGTATTCGTCCAAATCAATACGATGTCTTTCATGCACATTGACTCAGGGGAAGATAGCCATATCAGCAATGGAATAGTCATCGGCAAAATACGCTCGACTTTCCAGGCGAGTTTCCATCACGCGATATAGACGTTTTGCCTCATTACAATATCGCTCCACCGCATAGGGAATCTTTTCTGCAGCGAAGTGGAGGAAATGATGCAATTGGCCGAGCATTGGTCCCACCCCGCCTACCTGAAACATGAGCCATTCTAATGTTTCTATTCGACGTCGGGGTTGAGTGTCTAAAAACTTACCGCTTTTTTCTGCCAGATAAATAAGAATCGCCCCGGATTCAATGACGGTAATAGGATGATGATCTGGGCCTTGATGGTCCACAATCGCAGGGATTTTATTGTTTGGATTAATTTTCAAGAAACCTGACTGAAATTGCTCTTGCTTGGTCAAGTCCACAAAATGAGGTTTATACGGCAGCCCTATTTCTTCTAACATGATTGCGATTTTTTGTCCGTTGGGTGTTTTCCAAGTATAGAAGTCAATCATGTTTGCTCCCTGCAATCATCGGTGTTGAGTAGTGTCCGCTATTCTTTTTAATTTTGCAAAAAATTTAATTAAACCCAATCCCGTAAATATTTTCATAAAAAACCGATCTTTCCTTGACAACAACCGCCCAAAACTTCGAGAATATGCAACCTTTGAAGCTGGTGATGAGTAGTCATCAGATCATACATCTGGCTATGTAGCTCAGCTGGTTAGAGCGCGGCACTCATAATGCTGAGGTCGGTGGTTCGAGTCCACCCATAGCCACGAATTGCAAATCTCCTTCAGACTCACGAACACGAATCGAACTTATTGTCTCAGCTCATTTTCAAAAAAAAGCCACGTACGAACGTGGCTTTTTAAATGCGGCTCAATCTTACCCTGTGATTTCTACTGCACAAGCTCCAGCTGCATTAAAACTCACACGCACATCAGAGTAAAATTTATTTAATTCTAAGCCAGCGCATGGCAGTGCAGTGTAATTTTCATCTACGAGACTATTAACTTCATAAGCAACGTCACCACCCACACCTTGACCGGTAGGACTTTTAAACGGTGTGCTATATAGGCGACCTTCTAGCAATGCGCCTGATTTTGTCTTAATCGTATAGAACAAGCGAATTGTTTTATTAGACTGATTTAGCAAATAAATACTACCTGCGAATGCATTTGATAACATCGTCATTCCTAGCAAAAATAACACGAATTGTTTTTTCATAATGTTCTCTGGTCTCACGTTTAGAGTGGATTAATACATCTGTTATGGTTCAAAAATCTATCATTTTGAAATTTTATTGTCAAACATTGTACTGCAACTACGGGATAAGGTCTTGATAACAAATGAAATCTGAATACCAGCCCTATCACCTTACTAACAACTATCTATTAGCGTGGGACAATATACGCAAACCCCTGTGCTATCAATGGTGTTCGAAACAGTCTTTTACTCACTACCTCCTCTTAGTGGCGAGAAAATATTACTTCCACTCCTTTCTCTATTCAGTTATAAAAAATACTTATTTATCTAAATTCACGAGAAACATTCATGTCAAAATTTATAAGAAAGCTAGTGTTACTCAGCTTGATGAATGTAAGTTTTACCGCCTTTGCGGATGTCGACATGGAATACAAACAAAGCAAATTACCTGATGGCAGCGCACAGACAGAATACAATAATTCAGATGGTTCCAAAGTCGTACAAATCCAGCGGCCTGATGGCACTATCGAAACACAAGCAAGTGACGCACAAGGCAATGAAACCAAGACCGTTCAACATCCCGACGGCCGTGTCGAACTAAAAACGAAAGCCAAAAATAACAAACCGCAATAATCCTCAACTAACCGAGCAACGTCGACGAAGTGTTGGTGTTGGTTCTTCTTTCGCAGGCGCAGATTCATCATATTTTTTATCTAACTCATTCAACCTATCCAGATGCACCCCTAGATTCAGAGCATGCATATAACGCAATTCGGCAACAGATAACTGTAATAACGTTTGCGCACATTCTACCTCTGACATTTCAAGACAATTATCAGGCAGACCGTATTGCAACCAGTTTTGCAAATGCGAAATAATTATCACAGGATCAATTAGGTATTCAAACGTCACTGAGTACTGACAAGCCATATGCAGAACTTGCGCTTCCTCTAATGTAAGATAAGTCGCTTTTAGTTTATCAGTAGCGGAAAAATTAATTTGTAAAATGAATAATGCCTCATTGCGTTG
>CAYUYG010000052.1:0-8536 GCA_964449125.1 uncultured Coxiellaceae bacterium
GGCTGCGGCATCAGGAAAAACAGCTACCAAAAGATCCTCTGATAACATGCGAAGAATATTAGGTGGTACTTTTTTACCATTGCGAAAACGCACAAGTGCCAGCGAACGCATCGCATCCCAACGCCAGCGCGTTGCGAATAAAGGTGATTGCAGCACAGCCTGGATCAAGGTTTCGCGAATAGTATTCGGATGCAAATAATGAAAAACATCCGCCAGTGGAAAACTATGCTGCTCAGCCAACGCAATATTGATGCCATCATCCGTTGCCGCCGCTTGCAATTCAAAATTAAACGAACGACAGAATTTTTTGCGTAACGCAAGACCCCAGGCTTTATTGATGCGCGCACCAAATGGCGCATGAATCACTAACTGCATGCCACCTGATTCGTCAAAAAAACGTTCAGCAATTACCGTTCGCTGTGTGGGTACCGCCCCTAATACACTCCGTCCTACCTGGACGTATTCGAGTAATTGTTCTGCACCCATTTGCTCCAGACCACACTGTTCTTTAAGCCATTTAATCGCCAATTCAGTTTGTGGTGGTTTCACAGGCTCACGAATAGGTGGTGAGGTTACAGGAAGCAAATCACTTATTTTTTGTCGTAATTCGGAAACTTGCAATGACAGCTCAATCGTGCGCCCGGGGGCTTCGCCACGCCAAAACGGTACACTGGGTGGTGCACCGTGTGCATCTTCCACTAATACGCGTCCTGTTGCACTTTCAATGCGCTTGATTTGCCATGAAGTCGTGCCCAATAAAATAATATCGCCGCGATTACTTTCGACGGCAAAATCTTCATCCAAGGTACCCACCATGATATTGTTCGGCTCGGCAATCACGGTGAACAAACCATTTTCAGGAATCGCACCACCGCAGGTAATGGCAGTGATTCGACTACCGCGCCGTGCGCGTACGATGTTATTCACTCGGTCACGAAATAAATACGCACCATATCGACCACGGGTTCCTGCAATCCCATCTGCTAACATATTCAGAACAGTATTAAATGTGTCTTCGCTTAAATCTTTGTAAGGATACGCCCGCTTAATCATGGCCAATAAATCTTGCTCATGCCAATCATTGGTTGCGCAGGCAGCAACAATTTGTTGCGCTAAAATATCCAAGGGTTGCGAAGGAATAATTAATTGATCTAAATCACCTTGTCGGATCGCGTGTACGAGTGCCGCGCATTCCAGCAATTCATCACGCGTGGTGGCAAAAATACGACCGCGAGATATCGCGCCATGCCAATGCCCAGCACGACCAATACGCTGCAAGGCAGCGGCAATAGCGCGCGGTGAACCGATCAAACCAACTAGGTCAACGCTACCAATATCAATCCCCAACTCCAGTGAAGCCGTCGCCACCAATACTTTTAATTCGCCATTTTTTAATTTGGTCTCTGCATTCAGACGTAATTTACGCGACAAACTGCCGTGATGCGCAGCCACTTTGTCTTCTCCCAATCTCTCCGTCAGATGGTGAGCAATACGTTCCGCTAGACGACGAGTATTAACGAAGACGAGCGTTGAACGGTTTTCATTTGCCAAAACAGCCAGTCGATCATAAATTTCATCCCACATTTCATTGGATGCCACCGCACCTAATTCACTATTGGGTACTTCGATCGCCAATTCCATGTGTCGCGCATGACCAATATTAACAATCACTGGTAAGGGCCGCTCATTGCCTGTTAAAAAATGCGCGACGCGTTCGATGGGTTTTTGGGTGGCAGACAAGCCAATGCGTATCGGTGATTTTTCTGTCAAGGCTTCCAGTCGTTCAAGTGATAAGGTCAAGTGTGTACCGCGTTTATCGTTGGCAAGTGCGTGAATTTCATCCACGATCACCGTTTTTATATCTGCTAATATTGCGCGGCTTTTTTCTGCCGTCAGTAAAATATAAAAAGATTCTGGAGTCGTCACCAAAATATG
Source organism: uncultured Coxiellaceae bacterium (assembly GCA_964449125.1). GTDB lineage: Bacteria > Pseudomonadota > Gammaproteobacteria > DSM-16500 > DSM-16500 > Aquicella. The sequence goes on from CAYUYG010000052.1 coordinate 1,936, forward strand.
GGGCGGCTTTTTCAACATGCTTTGTCGTTCACGTGCGGGTGTATCGCCGGTGCGAACTGCCACGCGAATAGGCGGCAATAACAAACCACGCTCAGCCGCCATCTTCTCAATCTCCAACAGTGGCCCCATCAGGTTTTTTTGCACGTCATTACTAAGAGCTTTCAGTGGTGAGATATATAAAACATGCGTTTGATCTAATAGTTCGCCAGAAAGGGCTTTGCGCACCAGCTGATCAATACAAATAAGAAAAGCCGCCAATGTCTTTCCCGACCCCGTAGGAGCCGAAATAAGCGTTGTTTCGCCGTTTAAAATAGCGGGCCACCCCTGAAGCTGGGGCTCAGTGGGTGTACCAAATTTGCTGATAAACCAGTCCTGAACCAGTGGATGCGCCCAGGCGAGGCTAGATGATTGACTAGGCATAGAATTAGTATAAGTTAGATTCAATTTCCTAAATTATACACTTTTTTAAAGCATAATTCTGCGATTTAAAGCAAGGCCGCGTCCACATGCGTCGGATCAGGATCAGTCAAGTTCGAACCCTGCTGACTCAATTGCACCCAGGTTTTAATAATGGTATCCGCGCTTAAGGAAATGGCTTGAATGCCTTCATCCATAAGCCATTTTGCAAACTGCAAATTATCGGAGGGAGCTTGACCGCAAATGCCGACATACTTATCCTGCTTGAGACATTCCTTGATCGCCAAGCGAATAAGGGCTTTGACCGCTTCATTATTTTCATCGAATTGATCTGCAATTAAATTAGAATCCCGATCCAAACCCAAGGTTAATTGCGTTAAATCGTTTGAACCGATCGACATGCCGTCAATATATTGCAGGAATTCGTTGGCTAATAAGGCATTCGAGGGAATCTCGCACATCATATAAATTTTCAAACCATTCTCACCGCGTTTTAATCCATAATCTTCTATGACTTCAATAACATCACCCAATTCGGCGACCGTTCGTACAAAAGGAATCATGACTTGTGCATTAATTAATCCCATTTCATTTCGTACGCGTTTAAATGCTTGGCATTCAAGTGCAAAACAATCACGAAAATGGGGACTTTTATACCGAGACGCACCGCGAAAACCCAGCATAGGATTTTCTTCGGACGGTTCAAATAAATACCCACCCAATAAATTTTTATATTCATTGGATTTAAAATCAGAGAATCGAAAAATTACTTGTTTCGGATAAAAGGCAGCCGCAATGGTTGCGATGCCTTCGCGCATTTTTTCAATATAAAATTCGACAGGATCGCGGTATGCGGTCGTACGATCTAAAATGGTTTTCTGCAAGGTTTTTGGTAGGCTATTAAACTCCAATAATGCTTTTGGATGAATCCCAATTGCATTAATAATAAACTCCAATCGAGCCAATCCTACGCCATCATTGGGCAAGGATTGTAAGGCAAATGCCATCTCTGGATTGCCGATATTTAAACATAATTTAGCTGGTAAAGGTTGCAACTGATCAATAGCAACGCGGTTAATTTTAAAAGAAAGCTGGCCCTCATAAACCTGCCCCGTTTGACCTTCCGCACAGCAAACCGTAATTAATTGTCCGGTTTTGATAAGCGTGGTGGCGTTATTACAACCAACGATGGCGGGTATACCCAGTTCGCGAGAAATAATCGCTGCATGACACGTACGTCCGCCGCGATTGGTTATAATTGCAGCGGCTTTTTTAATAACCGGCTCCCAATCGGGATCGGTCATGTCTGTCACAATCACTTCGCCTGCTTGTACTTCATGCATGTCTTCGGCATTTAAAATAACGCGCGCCATCCCTGTACTGATTTTCTGGCCTATACTTTGGCCCGAAACAAGGACCGTACCTTTTTCGGTTAATTCATAATTTTCTAATACGGGATTATTCGTTTTTGCATTATTAACTGTTTCCGGACGTGCTTGCAAAATAAAAAATTCACCTGTCAATCCATCCTTAGCCCATTCAATGTCCATTGGCTTACCATAATGGTTTTCAATGATCATCGCTTGTTTCGCTAGTAATTGAATTTCTTGGTCGGTTAAACTGAAATGCATTCTTTCTTTTTTATTAACAGAAACGGTCTTAATGGAATCGCCAGGTGCAGTACCTTGGGTATAGATGACTTTTAAAGCTTTATCGCCCAGGCGCCGTTGTAAAATGGCATCCTTATTCAGTGTCAAAGCATGTTTGGAAACATAAAATTCATCGGGATTAACCTTACCCTGCACAATGGCTTCACCCAGGCCATAGGAAGAAGAGATCAGAATGACCTGATCAAATCCTGATTCTGTATCGATTGTAAACATGACACCGCTTGCACCTTTATCGCTGCGAATCATGGGCTGGATGCCTGCTGAAATGGATACTTCATCTTGCTGGAAACCCTGATGAATACGATAGGCAATCGCACGACTAGTATAGAGTGAAGCAAACACTTTCTTGATGGCTTCAAGCACATGCTTGATACCTTTGATATTCAAAAAAGATTCTTGTTGACCCGCGAAGGAAGCCGTTGCCAAATCTTCAGTGGTTGCTGAAGAACGTACTGCAACAGGCACATGCTTTAATTCAGTATAGGCTTCGGAAATAGCGGTGATAATATCAGGGGCAAATTCGGCGTTAAGTATGCTTTTTTGAATAAATGCGGCTGCCTGGTTGAGAGCAGGAATATTTTCAATATCAAGCGTGCCTAGCTTATTCTGGATAAGTTGCTGCAAATTATTTTCAGTGATAAATCGATCATACATGGTGGTGGTGGTGGCAAACCCATTTGGTACATTAATCCCTTTTGAGCTTAAATTTCTTAACATCTCGCCCAAAGAAGCATTTTTTCCACCCACCAAAGCATGATCAGCCAGCGTCAACGTATTCAGCTTAACGAGATAGCTCATTTTAATCCTTTAATAATAATCGAAGACAGTCCAGTTGCCCTTCACTAAACATAGTGAGAATTGAGGTAACAGTCAATATAAGAGCTAAAATTACGTGCAAAGCGCCGCGGGCCAATAACCGTATTGAATAGAAATAAGCTAAAAAAACATTTAAACTAGATGACTAGACTATAAAGGGAAGTTTTTATGAATAAATTATTTTGATATTCGCTTATTTTTCTTTATCTCTTGTCAGCACAATAGCATTAGCAAATACGGCACCCACCACGCCAACCAAAAGCTCTACGCCTCTGCCTTCTATCCAGGAAACTCAGAATTCTGATACGGTTTTAAGTGAAAAAGTACAATCCGTGATTGTTAAAATGACATCCTTGCAAGGTCAAGCAGTCACGGCTGCCAGTTATAATGGCATTATTATATTGGAAGGATCAGTTGAAAATAAAAGTCAGGAACAAGATGCAATCAATGCCGCAAAGTCAGTAGCCGGAGTAAAAGGAGTCAAATCCCAGTTGACGATCAAAAAAATACCTTAATATCCTCATTTAACATTTTGCTAACTTATTAAGGTTAATGGAGAAACTATTTGGAATGCTGTCATTTACCGATGATTGATCCTCAGCTTAAAACAGGTTAATCTGGCGGGAAATACGGGATTAACGATGCACTTTATAAAAACTCTGTTCTTGCTTTTGCTCAACTTGACTTTATGCAGCCTTTCTCAAGCCGCAGAGCTGACCCTCACTAAAACAAACTTTTCTCAATTACCGGGTTGGCAACAAGACAATCCCCTCCTCGCTTTAAAGGCTTTTCAACTTTCTTGTATCAAAATTCTTAAACAAGAGCCAAATACTGCCTTTCATAAACGATTAAAAAGCGGCACCTTCAAGGACTGGCAGCAAGCCTGTACAAGTGCAAATACAATCCAACAAGCAACGCCTACTAAAGCGCGAACTTTTTTTGAAAAAACGTTTCAACCTTATCAACTAAGTGACACAGACCATTCTGCGGGCTTGTTTACGGGATATTATTTACCTCTATTACATGGCAGCCTGACTTATTCTAGCCGCTATCATGTCCCTGTTTATGCGTTACCTCACGATTTGATCAAAACCTCATCGGGTATTTATCAACGTGATCCCATTACTAAACAATTACGCACTTACCCAGACCGTGCTGCCATTAATGCTGGTCGCATCCACAAGCAAGCTCAAGTATTGCTTTGGACTGATAGTCTACTTGATTTGTTTTTTGCACAAGTCCAAGGTTCCGCCCTCGTTCAATTAACTAATGGTCAGCGTATTGCAATTGGATATGCGGGTGGCAATGGTCACCCCTATACTTCGATAGGCAAAGTATTGGTGGCTAAGAAAGCGATTGAACAACAAAATGTTTCCATGCAAAGTATTCGTCGCTGGTTAACCGAACATCCGCACGAAGCATTGAATCTCCTAAATCAGAACGCCTCTTTTGTATTTTTTAAAATTTTACCGGATCATAATCCGCTTGGCACACAACGCGTGCCACTCACACCTGGACGCTCACTGGCAGTGGATACCCGCTATCTCCCACTCGGTACGCCAGTATGGCTGAGTTCTTCGATTCCATTATCTGCAAATAAGACCGTTGCATTACAGCGTTTGTTAATTGCACAAGATACAGGTGGCGCTATTCAAGGTATTGTGCGTGGTGATGTTTATTGGGGAGCAGGCATCAAGGCAGAATTTATTGCAGGCCACATGCAGCAAACTGGTCAATATTGGGTCTTACTACCCATTCCTTCCAAAAATCATTAATTTATAATGCGACACCTATTTAACCGTTTTTACCTTAATTTAAGCGAAGCTTCTGATTTCTAAAATTAATTTTTGGGATACAAGTTAGCGTTATAATAACAAAGTAAGTCAGTTATCTCTTAGTTAGCAGAAGGAATAGTCGTTATGCCACATGCCATTTGGAAAGGCCATATTTCTTTTGGGTTAGTCAGCATTCCTATTTTCCTCTATCCCGTCGAGAATAAAGGAGCGATGGTATCATTCAGACAATTAGATAAACGCAATAATGCTCCCATCAAGTATCAACGTATCAACTCAAAAACGGGTAAAGAAGTCCCTTGGGAAAATGTGATTAAAGGTTATGAATATAGCAAGGATGAAATATTACCAGTTGGTGAAGGCGAATTAAAAAAAGTCGCTGGCGAAAATGCCAAAACGATTGCTATCGAAGAATTCGTGGATAAAAAAAACCTGACATTTACCAATATTGATAAAGCTTATTATCTTGTTCCAGATAAAAAATCTGAAAAAGGCTATGTTATTTTGCGCGAAGCATTAAAGGCAGCCAATAAAATAGGCATTGCAAAAGTGATCATTAGCACCAAAGAATACCTTGCAGCGGTCGCTACTGATGATAATGCACTCGTATTGTATACCCTGCATTATGCCGATGAAATTCGCGACATCGCTGAATTTTCGATTCCGTCTGAGAAATTGGCTACGTACAAAGTCAGTGCGAAAGAAGTCGAAATAGCTAAAAAACTCATTACGGCCATGAGTAAAACATGGAAGCCAAGCCAGTACAAAGATGAATACCGCGAAGCCGTCAGTAAATGGGTTGAGAAAAAATTAAAAAAGCTGCCCAGTAAACCCATGAAATCCCGTGATACAGCTGTCCACGGCAAAAAAAATATTATCAATTTTGCTGATTTACTGAAAAAAAGTCTGACGTCTCAAAAATCCGCAAAAAACGATCCCCGTTTTAAAGCGCCTACGACCAAAAAAAATAAACGTAAAACAGTGAGTAGATAAATGAATATTTTAATCACCGGCGCATCGGGCTGGATTGCTTCGCAAATTGTAACGGATTTATTATTAGCAGGACACCAGGTTACTTGCTGCGTTCGCGATGTCACCTTAACTAAAAATTTATTTCCCGCTGCTAAAATTATTCGCTGTGATTTTTTGAAAGACACGGATTCCTCGCTATGGTTCCCACGTCTCGAAAACATTGATGTGGTGATCAATGCCGTCGGCATTTTTTACCACCCTAACAAAAAAGTTATTTGGAAAATTCATCATGAGACACCGGCTGCTTTATTTCAGGCATGCGCTGATAGGAACATAAAAAAAGTTATTCAAATTTCCGCATTGGGTGTCGATCAACAAAATGTCGATTATGCAAAAAGCAAAAAAGCGGCTGACGATGTTTTATTGAAACTGCCTCTTTCAGCCATTATCTTGCGCCCCTCCCTGGTTTATGGTCACGGCTCGCAAGGCGGGATGTCATTATTTCGAGCGCTCGCAAGCCTACCTTTTTTATTGCCCATTCCCGGTAAAGGCCAACAATCTGCCCGACAAGACCTATGTCGCGCAGCGCTTCAACATGGACCAGGAGCACATCGAGGTCCATGCCCACCTCGGGTTGGGCGACGGGCACGCCCGCATCCTCACCAACGACCTCACGCATGCGTACATCGACGAGAACATGGGCACGTCATGACCTCGCTGGCCACGTCGCGCGCGGCCGCCGAGCAGCGGGCCGCTGTCCTCGTGGAGGCGCTGCCGTACATCCAGCGGTTCCACGGCCGCGTCGTCGTCGTGAAGTTCGGTGGCAACGCGATGGTGGATCCCGCCCTCGCTGTGTCGTTCGCGCAGGACGTCGTGCTCATGCACTCGGTGGGGCTGCGCCCCGTCGTCGTCCATGGCGGCGGTCCGCAGATC
>CAYUYG010000053.1:0-8527 GCA_964449125.1 uncultured Coxiellaceae bacterium
TCCGCCTATGCTTTCAATAGCTGAAATATGTTTATCGGCTTTATCTTGGTTATCCAAAATAATATCGACTTCTTGCTGCGTTTTTTTTATTTGTTCTCCCTGGTGTTGTAACGCAGTATTTATACTACGGCCTATATCGCGAGTATTTTCTGCCATCGCTAATGAACGTTGGGTTGACTTTTCCGAATCAAGAATCACTTTCTTAATGCGTGTTGTACTCATAGTGAAAGTCCTTATTCAACTATTTTATACGTTAGGCAACATGGCTCCGAATGGAGTTTTTTTGTAAAACCTGTTGCCGCCAATATTCTAATAATCTGGTATTTTCTAAGCTATCGTTCAATGATATACGCGCTTCATTCTTAAAGTCTTTCTTGAGTATGCGATGATTGACCGCCTCTATTTGATAGGTGTAAAGGGGTTGATGTGCTTGCACAGTTATTTCTTCAGGAATAGCATGATGATTGCGATGAATCAGCAATTTACTGGCGTTATTTGGCATCCAGGGGTTGGTGACGGCGCTAAGCCGTCCATTGCTTCCATACACATCAAACTGCCAATGCATTTCCATATCGTCGGCAGTTGAAATAACCGCCATGGCTTCATTCTCAAATTTTAAAATCAAGCTTGCTTGATGATCATGGTTACCCAACACACGACCCGTAGTGTAAATTTCTACGGGTTCATTTTGCGTTAATAAGCGTACAAGTGAAATAGGATAGCACCCCAAATTTCGAATGCTGCCACCCGCTGTTTTGTTAGCAACGGAGGCAATGTTTGCTGTATAAGTGGCATTAATTAATTTAATTTTACCAATCACATCCGAGTGTACGATAGTCTGAATTTTTTGCGTGAAGGGATGGCTTTGATACATTAACGCTTCCATGCAAACCCGCGGTGTTTTTTCCAATGCTGCTTTTACTTCAAGTGCTTCTTGAACACTAATGACAAAGGGTTTTTCACATAATACGTGCTTGCCTGCGGCGATACAGCGCAACAGCCATTCTTTGTGCAAATGATTTGGCAAACCAATATAAATGGCATCAATATCAGGATTGGTGAGCAATGTTTCGTAGCTGCCATAAGATGGAATAGAAAACTTTTCCGCAAAGGTTTTTCCGGCTTGTTCAGATCTGCTGCCGATAACTGATAATGTACTTGAAGAAGAGGCGTGAATGGCATTGGCCATAGTTTCTGAAATGCGACTAGTGCCTAAAATACCCCAGTGTATACTGTTAGATGACATTGTTATTCTCCTGAGCTCTTCTGACTCTATCATGCAGCTACAACAAAGCAAATCTATCGCAATGCAAATATTGTTATTTTAGGCTTTTTAAGTATAATTCAGGGTGAGCAGGCATTGATCGAAGCCCTACAAGCATAGCCTGGGAAGTCAGAAAGATGATGAAGTGTGCATGCCCTAAGCGAAAGTTCGGGGAAGCCTAAGACATCACTGAGACGTCCACTTTCACTATTCGGGCCTTCGATCAATCCTGCTCTTATTTAATCACGGGAAACCACTGCGGGAACCAACCATTATATTTGTTCTTGATATGCAGATGTGATACCACCGCTCTTACTCTCGGCACTGATCGTGCTAAATCCACTGCTAGACGCGCCTGTGAAGGATTGGCTACTGCGCCCTCCAGGGTAACGACCCGTTCATACGTTGAAACATCGATATATTGATAGGACAAGCAGCGATCGCCTTGCATAAGATTGATAACATGCGTATTGATTTCACTATCCGTACAACTGGTTACGCAATGCTTTGGCATGCAAGCGGAACAAAGCAGCATAACGAGTGCAACGACCATGCCTTGGAATCCAATCCTGATATTCATCATTACGAGCTCCCTGCTCTCCAACCTTTAGTATAACCTGTCTTAGGTTTCACCGAATAGCCCTGAAGGATTCTCAGGACAATCTTAATAGGATTGAACGATAACTTGGGTACCGCGGTATTGATTGCTAGTATTGGGGGCTTCTACAAAATGATAGCGCAACCATTTTGCATCATCCACGTGTACACGAACACAACCATGGCTACTGTTTTCATAGGTCACTTCGTATGAGCCATGTAATGCCTGGCTGCCATAGAAATACATGCAATAAGGCATTGATGCCCCACCCGTCCCCAGTGGATATTTATTCGATACGCAATTACTGCTACCCAGTGAGTAAATTCTAAACATTCCGGTTTTAGTGCGACACGAACCATTTGAATCTCGACACGTATCGGCACCCGCTGTTGCAATTCCCCAGCGAATTAATTTTCCTTGAGCTGAATAAGCTCCCCATACATGCTCCGCAGGATTGATGAGAATGACTTTTTCCATGGGACGTTTGATATATTCAGGCATGGGTGCATTGTGAGTTGAAAACGGAGAACCGTCTATTTCAATGATTTGACTATAGGCCGGGAGAGCTAGCAGCAAAACACTACAACCTAACATCCATTTCGGTTGCATGATTTTTGTCCTTTTTTAACCTGAATTTTGTTGTTCTGGATTGTCCTGGATGTTTTTGTTCTTATCAGGGCGCTGATTGGTTTTGTCCTGTGGCGACTGACGATTTTTATTTTGATCTTTTTCGATATAGTCTGTTGGTCTTTCGCGATCGTTTTTCATTTCAACCTCCTCTCAAGCAGGCGAACCTAGCGGTTTTCTGTTGGATCAGGTTTGCGACGGGGATCATCTTTATTATCGTTATCATTATAGCCAGGATTGGTTGGCGTAGGATTGGGAATATTGATAGGTTTATCGTGCGTATCCGAGCCAGGAATATTCGATTTTTTTTCGTGACAAAGTAATCCAGTCATTTCGTTCTCCTTGAATCACTTTTAAGAATGATCCTTTTCGCTCAGCCATTTTTCATAACATGGCTTACCGCAGAAGTGCCAGACATAATCGGCACCTTCTGCGGTCAATGCGGCAGAGATGGGAATTTCCCTTTGACAAGTGTTACATTTACATAACACTTGTTGGTCTGATCCAGATCCACCACTACTCATATCACTCCTAGATTCTTCCCATTAATATCAGAATGATGAGAATGAGCAGTATTAATCCGATACCACCACTAGGATAATATCCCCAATTACGGCTATACGGCCAAGAAGGAATAGCACCTAGCAACAACAAAATTAAAATAATAAGTAATATAGTGGCTAACGACATGGCGAGCCTCCACTTTATTTAGTTTTTTTCAGCAGGAATCCAGCTATCAGACCACCGACAGCAGCAATACCAACTGATTTGAATGGATTAGTAGAGATATAATCCGTCATGTTGCCGCGAACTAACGCAGATTTTTCGCGCACATTTTCCATGGATTGGTAATAAGCATCACCAAGCAAGTTTTTAACACCAAAGCTGGTGTCTGATAATGCTGCTTTGATTTTTTCAACATCATCATACAAGTCGGTATTTTTGTGTTTATGCTTTTTGATGGCGGTTGCCATAATGATTACTCCTTATCATTTTGTATCGTGGATAACAGAATATTTTTCTTCTTACTTTCTAATCTAGCTTAAAAAACCCATTCAGTAAATTAGTCATAACCCTGTAGATACGTTAAGTGCTTGAAAGCACAATGATAAACTTAGCCTTGTTTTGTTGGCGGGGGGCGATCCTGGTCTTTATCTACACCAAGCTCAAGCAAAGATCGCAAAATTTCATCTAGAATAATATCGTGACCATCATGCGTCGCACTTTGCATATTCTCTTCTTCGGCAACCGCTAACTCTCGTTCGTCGTATGCCCAGCGACGCAAAATATCTATTTTTTGCGACCGTGAAAGTGATTGCTCATCGACAACATCATGTGGATGTTTAAAAACACTGGCGGGATCAATTTTAGCGACTTCAATGTTGACCATGGAAGTCTCCTGAAAAAATACTTACTTACATTATAAACCTTCCCTGGTTTATTCCCAACTAGTCGCATAATGCAATGATAATAATGCAAATAATATTAACTTTGCTGAATACCAGCGATTAACCAGCGTGAATCCGCGGATTCTTTTTGCAAATGCCAAATTTCTTTAAATTCAGCAGCTTCTTCATTATTTTCTTTTATCAAGCCAGAAAAACTAACACTAGCGACATACATATCGATTTCCGCTCCTTGTTCTTTCACAACATCAAGCAATTGCATGTTTAATCGAACCACTTCAGTACGATTTTGAGTGTCGCCACGTTCCTGAAGTTGTGCTTTAATTTCAGAGAACACAGAAGGTGTAGTTGTTTCGCGTAATTTTAATAGATCGTTTTGATCGTAAGCTGCTTGTAAGTCGAGAAATTGTTTTTTCATTTCACGCAAAAAAGTTTCTTCGTGAAAATCTGCTGGATAATCCTGTAACGCTGCCCGGCTTGCATGGTTTGTTTGAGCGGAGTTATACATTTTTGAGGTTTCTTCCGCGGTATTTCTCATCCAGACGGGTGCCTTAGGCTGAGTTGCCATCGCCATTCTATTTCTGAACCAATTGATTACAAAAAAGAGCAATCCGCCAATGAGGAGCATATTCAATAAGCCTGCGCCTAAACCATTACCAAATAATAAGCTTCCGATAACACTACCGATTGCAAGCCCTGCTAAAGGACCTAACCATCTTCTCATGGGAGAGGCAGCGTTAGTTGGTGAAGCTATGCGGCCAATTGAATGACTGCTTACATTACGTGACATACCAAAACTGCGACCTCCTCCGAAGCGTTTAGCTGATGCATCACTTATTGCAAATCCGACACTCATGATTACGATTAAAAGCATTGATAATATTTTTTTCATTACAAGGGTCCTCTTAAAAACTACATTCGTTCCAGGGGTTTTAAACCTAAAATATAAAAACCTTGGCGCATTACTTTCGCCGCCACTTCACATAATAACAAACGTGAATTTTGTGCAGCATCGCCTTCCACACGACAATCGCGGAAAAAGGCATTAAATCGTTCTGCCAAATTATACAAATATTCAGTTAAACGATGCGGTGCGAGATCTTTAGTCATTTGTTCAAGCGTCATAACAAACTGATCTAAATGAATAGCCAATGCTATTTCTGATGGATGCTGTAATTCAAGTGTGGCATTGATAGTCGCAATATCAATACCAATCTTACGTTTAATACCATTAATGCGCACATATGAGTACATCAAAAAAGCAGCCGTATTTCCCTCAAAGCGTAACATGCGTTCGTAACTAAAAACATAATCACTCGTTCGGTTTGAGGAAAGATCAGCATATTTAATAGCATTAATTCCCAGTATTCTAGCTGTTTCTTCCAGTTGTTGAGCACTCATATCGACTTCGCGTTCAGCAAGAATGCGTTTCGCTTCCGTGATGGCTGTGGTGAGTAAATCGATTAAACGCTCAGTATCTCCCGAGCGGGTTTTGAATTTTTTACCATCTGCTCCTAGCACGAGTCCAAAAGGAACGTGATTAACCATGACTTTATGGACATCTAAATAACCTGCAAGTTCCGCAGCTTTAAAAACCATGGCAAAATGCGTGGCTTGTCCAGCGTCAGTAATGTAGATCAGTCGATCTGCTTTTTCATCCTGAATGCGATGGCGAATAGCCGCAAGATCGGTACTTGCATAGTTATAACCGCCATCCGATTTTTGCACCATCAAGGGTAATAAATCACCTTCACGATTCTCAAACCCTTCGATAAAGATACATTTTGCGCCATCAGAAAGCGTGATTAAACCCTTTTTTTCAAGATCGGTTACCACATCAGCTAGCATGGGATTATAAAATGATTCACCACGCTCAATAATTTTTACATCCAGTAAATTATAAATTTCTTGATAAGCCTTGCGAGAAATATCACAAATTATTTCCCAAGCTGTGATTGAATCAGCATTCCCCGATTGAATGGCGACGACTTCAAGTTGCGCACGTTTTTTGAAATCCGCATCCGCATCAAATTGCTTTTTGGATTCGCGGTACCAATTCACGAGATGCGTTAAATCGGTTTTTTCTGTGCCGGTTAGTACGGCGGGAACATTTTCTTTCAAATAAGCAATCAGCATTCCAAATGCAGTGCCCCAATCACCTATGTGATTAAGTCGTAATACGTCATAGCCAAGGAATTCGAATAAATGCGATAAACAATCCCCAATAATTGTCGAACGCAAATGTCCTACGTGCATTTCTTTTGCCGTATTAGGACTTGAAAAATCAACGATGACTCTTTGCGGAGGATTTACTTTATTAATGGCTAGGTGCGAACTTGAAAGCATGGTTTGCAAACGGTTAGCGAGATACTCGGGCTTCAGCCAAATATTGATAAAGCCAGGTCCTGCGATTTCGAGTTTTTCAATAAGCATCGAATTGCGTGGATTAGCACTTAGTTGTGCAACGATGGCTTCTGCTACCTCACGCGGTTTTTGCTTAAATAATCCTGCAAGTTTCATCGCACCATTAAATTGATAATGACCAAATTTATCTTGGGTGCTTGGCGTGATTTCAAGCGTATGGGGCGCAAAATCAAAACCAGTGAAAGCTGTTTGTATGGCGTCAAAAAATGCTTGGGATAATTCTTGTATTGTCGTTAACATATTAATAATCAATGAAATAAATTAAAAAGCATTCTATCATGTGAGGCATGGATATTCAGCTGCCTTTAAGGTAAAAATGTTAAAACTATCGGTTGATTTGAATTACCTGACTATTATCATCATCTATATAAAAATAAATTCATTATAAATCAAATAGATGCTTTTATCACTTAAAGTAAATTATAAATCAAGGTATAGTTATAACTAGCTTTTTTAGCAAAATAAAGACTTTTCATGAGGTCACACATGTTTAATAAAAAAATAGTTTATTTACTTGGGTTGATTTTACTCAGTTTTGGCACCTTGTCTTACGCAGATAATTCAGTTAGTCATCCCGATAGCACAAAGGTGAAACTACTTGGGAATGTCAAAAATTTAATGGAATGTTGCTATCGTCAACGCAAAAAAGCAAATTATACTCAAGGAACGTGTAGCAAAGGTTCCTACGTTGTCTATGCAGTAGCTAAATCGAGATTTGGGAGAGGGCCAGCTATCTATTATCAATGCGAAACGATTAAGGTAACCTGCGACTATTTAACCCCAGCTGCTTGTGCCGCTCAAAGAGCTAAAAGTTAACTTCATCTTAAATGAAATGGAATTTCATATGAAAACACGGCCTGTTTATATTATTGGAAGCTCTCGTACACCATTTGTAAAATCCTGGACGCGATATCGTCACGTCACCACTCAGGATTTAATGACGGCCTCTCTGCAGTCGCTCGTCAATAAATTGCATTTACAAGGTAAAATACTAGGTGATGTCGCCCTTGGTGCCCTAGTCCACAATCCCTCTGATTGGAATTTAGCTCGTGAATGTGTACTCGGTACTGAACTGGATCCACACACCCCTGCCTATAATGTGCTGCGTGCTTGCGGCACCAGCCTTGATGCAAGCATTCAAATAGCCTTAAAAATTTCGAACTATCAAATGGATTGTGGTATCGCGGGTGGCGTCGATACTAATAGTGATTTTCCGGTCATGATGCGACGTTCATTCGCCCATAAGCTTACGGATTTTCAACAAGCCAAAACCATAACAGATAAATTAAAAATCTTATTATCGTTTAGACCTTCTGATTTTAAACCGCAAGCGCCCGCTGTTGTTGAACCGCGCACTCATCTCTCGATGGGCCAACATTGCGAATTGATGGTTCAGGAATGGCAAATTCCGCGTATCGATCAAGATGAGCTTTCACTAAAAAGCCATCAAAATGCTGCACAAGCTTATCGCGACGGTTTTTACGATGATTTAATTATGGAATACATGGGCAGCAAAAAAGACGGCATTGTACGTGATGATACTTCACTCGAAAAGCTTGCCAAATTAAAGCCGGCATTTGATTTGACCGGCAAAGGAACGTTAACCGCAGGCAATAGCAGTCCGTTAACGGATGGCTCAGCCGCTGTATTTTTAGCAACAGAAGAATATGCTAAGCAATCTTCGCTGCCCTTACTCGCACGTTTCGTCGATGCGCAATCAGCGGCGGTTGACTACGTACACGGTGAAGGTTTACTGATGGCACCTACGCTTGCTGTCAGTCGGTTGTTAGAACGTAATCGTTTATCATTACAAGATTTTGATTTTTACGAAATTCACGAAGCCTTTGCAGGTCAGGTGCTTTGCAATCTTAAAGCCTGGGAATCAGATGATTATTGCCGCCGCGTTTTATTTCGTGATAAAGCCCTTGGATCAATCGACAGAAATAAATTAAATGTGAAAGGTAGCAGCGTTGCACTAGGTCATCCCTATGCCGCAACGGGTGCAAGAATTGTTGGTTCGCTTGCAAAAACCTTACACGAAAAAGGCAGCGGTCGCGGACTTATTTCCATTTGCACGGCAGGCGGCATGGGTGTCGCGGCTATTTTGGAAGCAGTTTAGGAGGTTCGAGGATGGTGATTTACGAAGTAAATATTACAGTAGCCAATGCAATATACACTGATTATTATGCATGGCTAATGATGCATATT
>CAYUYG010000054.1:0-8523 GCA_964449125.1 uncultured Coxiellaceae bacterium
ACAGCACTGCAAAAATTAAATCGTTTGGTTAAACAATCCGACACAATTGCCATTATGTGCGCAGAAGGCTTACCAAAAAATTGTCATCGCTCATTGATTGCCGATGCTGAAATTTTACGGGGAGTGAAGGTGCTGCATATAACCGATAATGAACCGGTCTATCAACACGAATTAACGCCTTTTGCGGTGGCGGATCAATCAAAACGGCCAATCCAATTGTATTATCCGAAAAAAAATAAACGAACATGAAGACAACCCCTTCCACATATTAAAATTGGTTTTAATTTTTTGTAATAACAAACTCAGTAAATTGATCTCCAAACCACATATGCTTAGTCGTCTCATAACTCCAATCCTCGCCCAACAAATATTCAATTTTGAATGAGATATAAGTATCATCTAATTTTTTTGCTTCAATACTGTTTTTAAGATTAGGAAAAGGATCTGTATGAAATTGGTAAATAAATTTTTTTTCTGATAAAGACAAAAATTTAACTGATAAGCCTACATTTTCATCACGTTCACCAACCAGCCTAGCAAATTCTGATATTTTTCCTTTTATGAAATCGTTCCCATATGCCTTACGTAACCCAGTTTCCATTGCTTTTCTAAAAAGTGCTAATGCTTTGAATTCACCAAATTCACTTTTTAATAAGTTAAACCAGTTTTCATACAACCCAAAAAAAGCTGCATTATAGTTATTCATTTGTGTCCTTTATTTGATTATTGTTAAATTTGGTAAACGGCAAACAGGTTTTATTATTTTGGGTAATTTAATACTAAACATTTCATTACCCTGATAATATTGCGAATATATGCCTTTTATTTGCTCAAGACAATGGAATCCCATTTTCAGAAATTCTGTATTATTTTCTACTGCCTGCTCTAACAGGTGGTTTTTTTTATTTTTTGCAGCAAAGGAAAAAAGTATATTGAAACCAACTTCTCGGTGAACCATAACGATGCCCGTATCAATTCCATTCTGAGTTTGTAAACTTAATTTAATTTTTGAATAAAATCGCTTGTCATAGCATTGATCCCACGTATAAAAATTCAATGCTTCATAATATGTAGGAGAAATACTTCCATTATAAAGATAACTTCCATCGTTAAAAATTTTATAAATAATTGATGGACTATAAGAAATAATCGACATTTCACCATTGGGCGGTACAATATTTATTGAAAAATGATCAACATTATTTAATCCTATAATTTCTTTATAAATCTTTTGTATATGCCATTGATTTTCAAAGGACATAAGCAGTGCGTCTTTATGTAAACGCGGAAGTTTATGGATTGGTAGTACCAGTTTACGGCTCTCTAATAACATATTTAATCTTATATATTTATAACTTGATTTAATATAATACTATTCCCTCTAAGCATTGAGTTAATCGATAACGCAATGATTTTATTTTTTTCATCAGAGGATACATCCAAATATTTAATATTGTTATATATTTCAATACAAAATATTACTAATTCTTCAGGATTTATATGTAGATTATTTTTGGTTACCATTTGAATGGCCGAAGTTAAAACTTCTCGTAGTAACATCATGTCAACAATTGCCGCGCTATCTTCTATATGAACTTGTATATTATTAACTTCGGGTAATTCTTTTTGTATTTGTAGTAAAGAAACTTCATGAACAATTTCTATTTTTCGATTAATTTTATTTTTGTCAGTTGGGCAAGGGTGCCCCAACCCCGTTAATAGCCAATTTGGTTCAATATTAAAACTCTCGGCATACTGCATCAGCTGTTCCGCAGTTAAGCTTCTTTTGCCATTTTCATGTTGAGAATAAGTAGATTTAGGAATTAAAGCTTTATTGACATAATCTAATGCCGTTTTGAAACCAGCTGTTTTTCGAGCGATTCGCAACCTATGACCAATTTCTTTATCGATCTGGCTCATATCTATATCTTCCTTTTATAGATGGATGCAAATTTTCTCAAATTCTATCTTAATAATTTTAAAAAGCAAAACTTTTTATTTTATATTGACTAAATATTCGAAATGAGGAAAATATGAAGATATATAATTATTATTACTCATAACGAGAACTAAACGAGGATCGTTTTTCAAAAAAATTTAATTATGGAGTGGTCATGTCGACAATGGATTTATCTGAAAGTTTATTTCGGTTTTATCTTGTTAATTTATCCAAAAAAGAAAAGCTCTTGTTGGAAACAATTTTTTTCATTTATCTCCAACAAGAATTAATTTTGCTCTATCGTGCAGAAGAAAATATGGAGGTTCCCATGGTTAGCAGCCCAGTTGTACGAGGTTTAGTGAATGATCTTTTACTTAATAATGACTATACAGTACAAGGTCTTGCGCATTACACCGGATATCCCGAAGACGTTATTTATGATCTCGCTTCCGGATTGAATCTTAATCCTACTTTAGCTTTATCTACGAAAATTATTGAGTTACATGCTATTGCTCGAAGAGATTTGTATAGCGATTTAATAAAAAGAATTATTGTAAATCTGAATCAAAGCATAGAAAGCAAATAATTTATAGGTTGGGCGGTGTATTGCGTGCAAAGCCCAACCCATCTAATACTCACGAAATAATAGTTTACGAACTCAGGGAAATCATTTGGCTTTAAATATGGAACCTAAAATACCTCTAATTATCTGACGTCCTATTTGTGTTCCAAAACTCCGAGCGGTTGAGACGACAATGGCTTCTGTAACAGATTGCTTAGGTCTTCCCGGCGAGCGGCGATTCGCATCCTGCCCAGACACGGTCTCTGCGATGGCTTCTTTTTGGTGATTAGCTCTTTC
This sequence comes from uncultured Coxiellaceae bacterium, assembly GCA_964449125.1. Classification (GTDB taxonomy): domain Bacteria; phylum Pseudomonadota; class Gammaproteobacteria; order DSM-16500; family DSM-16500; genus Aquicella. The sequence goes on from CAYUYG010000054.1 coordinate 2,799, forward strand.
ATTTAAAACTTCGTAAGCTGATTCGCGATCAATGGCTTTTTCATACATCCCATAAAAAGGAGACTTGGCAATCAAATTTTGTCGTTCTGCGTCAGTTAACTGACCAATTCTAGACTCTGGCGGAATAATTTTAACTTTATCAACGACAGCAGGTGTGCCCTTGTCATCTAAAAATGAGACCAATGCCTCCCCCACACCCATTTGAGTAATCACTTCTTCAATCGGCAAATTAATATTTTTTCTAAATGTCTGCGCAGCCGCCTTCACTGATTTTTGATCTTTTGGTGTAAAAGCACGTAAGGCATGTTGCACACGATTACCGAGCTGTCCTAACACTGACTCAGGAATGTCCATGGTATTTTGTGTAACGAAATACACTCCTATACCCTTGGAACGAATCAGCCTGACTAATTGTTCTACTTTTTCTAAAAGAGATTTTGGTGCCGTATCAAATAATAAATGTGCTTCATCAAAAAAGAAAACTAAGCGTGGTTTATCGACATCACCTACTTCAGGCATTTTTTCGAATAATTCAGATAATAGCCATAAAAGAAAGGTGCTGTATAAAACACCATTATTGATTAATTGTGTCGCATCAAGAATGTTTATAATACCTTGCCCAGAAGGATCTTTTTGCAGCAGGTTTTTAATATCAAATGCGGGCTCGCCAAAAAACTTATCGGCACCACTTTGCGATAAGGTTAACAATCCGCGCTGAATGGCTCCAATGGTACTGCCAGTAATATTACCGTATTCGCCTTGTAATTGCGGGGCGTTTTCTTTCACCCACGTTAACAAACTTTGCAAATCCTTGAGATCCAGCAGTAACAAACCTTGATCATCTGCAATTTTAAAAGTCGCATTGAGCACACCTTCTTGCACATCATTTAAATTGAGCAGACGTGCCAATAAAACTGGCCCCATTTCGCTGATGGTGGTTCTTAATGGATGACCCTGCATGCCATTAATATCCCACAAAACAACCGGGCATCCTTTCGGGCTGAAGTCTTTAATATGAAGTTCTTTTAAACGGGCATTCACTTTTGGATTATCATCAGCTGGATAAGCAATTCCTGAAAAATCGCCTTTCACATCGGCGCTAAAAACAGAAATGCCAGCGCGAGAAAATTGTTCGGCAATCTTTTGCAGGGTGACAGTTTTACCTGTACCCGTTGCTCCGGCAATCAAACCATGACGATTGGCCATGGGCAAATTGAGATCGATCAGATTGTTTTTCTCATCCATTCCAACCGGAATTTTGGTAATCACCATATTACATCCCTTTCTCATTCCCTGTGATTAGTATACCGCTATTTAAGGATCTAAAGTTTGACCACGAGAGGAATGATACGTTTCCGATATGAAAAATAACAAGAAATGCATTCATGCGGTGCTTAATACCTGCGTGCTAATTTTAAAAAGTCCTCATAAAATAAGTTAACGAATTAAGAAGAGTTTCTCATACCAGCCCCGGTTACAAGCGGCGTATCTATTTCTTGATGCCTATTGAACATAGATAAATCAGCAAGGATGCCATCACATAGCGCCTCAGTTACTCGGGTTTGATGGTGAATCTTATTTGTTTGGAGAAATTCATAAAATAGAGTCATATCAAGCGACCTCGATGAGGCGCAAAATTTCTTAATCTGATAAATTAATTCTTTAATTGAAAGATGAATATCTACATAGCCTGAAGAAGGTGGGGTGGGTACAATTTGAAAATCAAAGATAGTACAAAATTGAGCTAATACTTTGAAACATTTTTTGGGATTGGTATATTCGAGCCTAATTGATTCTAATCTAATCGCCTCATCAAATAAATGAAATAACTTTGCGCGTCTAATAAAATCAGGATTACTGGTTGTCGCAATTACAATGCCTTTACTGCCTAATTCCATAATATTTTTTAATATTCTTTCATATTTTATTCGCAAATGATTGTTATACGTTACTGCTTCAGAATCAGCCAATAATAAATTCTCTAATTCATCTAAAATAATGACAAAAAACTGCGTGCATTTAGCTTCATTAAATGTATTATCAATCAGCATTAATTGTTTTTCTAAGTTTAAGGCAAGAAAATTATCCGGACTTAAAACTTTGACATAGTTTGAGCCTGATAATTTTGCAAGATGCAGAGCTAATTTAGTTTTACCTGTTCCTTGTTCACCGGAAATAAGCAATGGCAGTGCATCAATGTTGCCAGTTTTAAGTGCATTGAGCGCCACATTAAAATTAGTAATATGCTGCTGGAATGTTTTGGTATAGACAATAAAAGAGGTTTCCATCGCCATTTTATATTTTTTATTAACGCCAAACATTGGAGTAACTTCTGAAAGTGCTAACTCAAAATGCCGAGGATCGACTTTTTTAAGTTGATCAACGCGTCGAATATCTTCACGTAAGATGAGTTGAGTTTGACCTTGCGATGAATCAAAGTTATTAGCCATTGCATGCTGGCTTGCTTTGGTAATAATTTGCTGAATTTCTGCCGGAGTAAAATTTTTCGTTTCTTTTGCAAGTTGCGACAAATTCACACTATCATCCAAAAGCCCATTTTCCCGCATGATTTGAGTATGGATACAAAAAACCTCATACCGTGCTTCTTCATCTGGCAGCCCGATTTCTAGCTGCACTCCAAAACGCCCATGTCGTAATAAGGCAGAATCTAACAAATCTAACCTATTAGTCGTGCCTATCACCAAGATATTTTGTGGAGAATCAACCCCATCTAAAATGGTTAACATCTGTGCCACTAAATCTTCATCCACCCCTGTTCCATTGCTACGTATTCCTCTTTGGACAAAGAGAGCATCAATTTCATCAAAAATAATAACGTGTAAATCGCTGGCATCGCCTCTTTCTCGCCACTCCATATCGGCATGGATAAAAACCTGGCGGAGTTTTTCTGCTGACTCGCCTACGTATTTACTTTTTAATTCGGGGCCATTAACTAATTTAACTTTTTCTGCATTAAACCTTTCGGCTATCACACGTGCTATTAATGTTTTTCCAGTCCCTGGAGGACCATACAGTATTATCCCTTTGTTAACATGTTTTTGGCCGTAAGCTTTAGCTAAATGTGCAGGCATTGATCGTGCATAAAACCCTTCTCTAATTAATTGTTCCAATTGTTTTTTATGTCCACCAATTCCTGAACTTTTAAAATCTAGATTAATGGCGCTGGACGAGCGATTAATGTATAAGCTAACCAAATGCGCTACGTGTTCTGCAAGAACAAATTCAATTTTTGTTTCTTCATCTAAGTGGAATAATGATAGATTTTCTTTTGTATTTAAATTATTAATACTATTAATTCTGCATTCAAATACTACTTTTCTCCCACCATCATGACAAGGAATTGCCAAGTGTTGGTCAACGGCGAGAGGATGCATTTTCGTCGTTATATTGAATACTAATTCACTTAAACGATCAGTTGTTATCTTGATAGGATGATAATAGCGGGGCGTATCAAGAATTTCTATACAAATGGTTTGAGCAGGCTGAGTGTTAAGCGTATCGATACTTATTAACTCAAGAGGAACTTTATGCCCGATTTCGTAGCCTAATTGTTTACGTAAGGCGGTGGGCATTCTAATTTGATTGGTCTTTACATTTTCATCAAAAAATACTGGGTAGTAGAAAGTTCTACCGCCAACATCATTTAATTTTAGTAAATTGTTTTCCGTCTCTGATTGGGTTTTATATTCGGTTGATATGAATACATAATTCAAGCCATCTGTAGATTCAACATATAAAGGAGCGATGAAGACAAAGGGTAACTCACTTTTTTTATCAGCGATCGGTTGGTGGGGGGATAAAGTTGAGGAGGCGTCGCTAGTAGTATTTTTTGATTTTTCTCCGTTAAAAAACCTAGATCTAAGATTCATGTTTAACATCCATGTTAAAAATTAAGAATTTCACTAGGTATAAAGCATTTTTCGTACCCAAGTCAATGTGGCTTGGGTATAGGAGGTGCCAAACGCGCAGAAATCACATCATGCGGCACTGAACCACTTCTTCTTCCTCATGATAGTCATCATAGACTACCTCTACGCTCTTCTCAGCGGGGTTACTTTTTTCACCCTGCGCCGTTTTCACAGCATGTGGCTCGGTTGTTAGCTCCGGAAAACGCGCAATGAAAAATTGATAATCGTACGGATAATCAAACACGCTACGCTTACAATAGCCGTAAATCAAATCGCCGTTTGGTAAAGGGTTTACATTGAACAATATAGCGTCGGCCCTCTCATTTGGAAGTTCAAGCTTTGTTGTTTGTCCTGCCTCGTCGACATAAAAACACACATCTTCGACTATTGAAAACTTTCTCTCAGGTTGAAAATTAGTGGTCAATGGCAGGTAATGACCTTCACCGGTATCAACATTTTTAACATACAATTCATTAGGGTGAAAATCATCGCCGGGGAAAAACATAAAGGGCATCGACTCTCCATTTTTTGGCGGATAAAAAATTAGACTGTTTTTTTCTGGCCATACTTTTACATACTCTCGGTAGCGATAAAACAAAGCTAAACCAAAAAATTCATTGACGTTTTTTACACATTGACCTGTTTCCGGATTAAGAATTCGTATTCCGCCGTTTGAAGAAATATATAGCAAATTTCCATTGGCCATTAAATACAAATCGCGATTACCCTCAAAGTGCATGCCAGTGGCATGAGAAGCAACAATGTTTGCCGTACGAATATCGATAATATGTAAAATATTATCGATAGGACCAATTACTTTTGGACGCGCTAAAGACATGGCATAAATATAATGACCATTAATTTGTGATGTAATCACATCAACCGCTGGCAAAGCAATCACTCTCTTAGGCGATTGACTATAATCAGGTGGTGCAAAAGGAAGTGTGTTTATTAGCTTGGTATCAGTATAAGCCTTGAAGAAATGACACGTAGAAGTTAGGCGATTCATATCCTGTTTATGCAAGAAATGCATAATGCGCAACCATGCTTCCCACGGTAATTTGTTTAAAGAATTATTTTGCCAGGTCAAAAATATATAGCGACTTGGAGCCTTACTCTGCCAATAATCCTCATTCAATAAATCAGCAAAGCCATTATCCTTAGAAAATTTTAAGAAATCTGCATAGGCAATTTCTGCATTATTTTTTACATCGGCAAGACTTTCAGTTACAAACTTTTGCAACAAAATAATGACCTGATCATCCCAAGTCGTGTGATTATACCAACGCTTATTTTGCCTAAATTCTTGTAAAAAAGATTCTAATTCACTTTTTCTTATAAACATATGCTCTCACCTACCACCCTACTTGTGCTAAGAAGTGTATTGGAACGATCATTATTATTAAGTTGCGTTTCATCCATAAAAAAGATGCCTGCTGAGTTACGCTGACTCAGTCATTTTCCAGGATTGCCTAGGCAGCCTCACATTTCGTTCTAAATTAAATAAATATTATAGCTAGGATTATTATTGAACGATAATATCATAAATGAAATAATTTACGCCATAAGGGAAAGATAAGCTGGATGGATTATAGATGTCAGTGATGAACGAAAAAGTTTTAGCAAAGCTAACCTATTTACAAAAATCTGGATTCGCAAATAAGCAAATCCAGATTGATGGTCAACGTATTTCTTACAACGAATACTTGCATCGACACACTGCTTTCCTTGCCAGCTTTGTAGCAGGAAACTGCATCTTGTATATCAGTAAACGAAACTTTTTGCGCGCTGCAATA
>CAYUYG010000055.1:0-5755 GCA_964449125.1 uncultured Coxiellaceae bacterium
CGATTGGTGAATGGGTATTGCATGAGGCCTGTCGACAGACTCGAATTTGGCATGAAATGGGATTTAATCAACTGAAGGTAGCAGTTAATTTATCGGAAAAACAATTTCGTGATGAAGGCATTCTGGAAACACTCAAGCGCGTCTTGTTAGTCACTAAATTTGATCCGCATTTTCTTGAATTAGAATTAACTGAAACGGCTATTCTCGATGAGAAAGTTATTCCTATTATCAAAGAATTTAAAGCGCTAGGAGTATGTTTGGCAGTGGATGATTTTGGTACAGTATATTCAGGTTTGAGCTATCTTAAGCGTTTTTCGATTGATAAGCTCAAAATTGATCAATCTTTTATTCGCGATATTCCAGCAAATAATGATAGTATTACCATTGTCTCAGCTATCCTCGCTATGGCTAAAGAGTTAAAGGTTAAGAGCTTGGCAGAAGGAGTCGAGACAGGAGAGCAATTAAATTTTCTTAAGGAAAAGAAATGCGATTTTATTCAAGGTTATTACTTTAGTAAACCCTTGGATGCTAGCCTGTTTACGCAGTTATTGTTAAATCGGCGTAATATGCTGGCAAACTTAAAATCGACTCGTATTGATGCGATCAGGGAGGATAAATGAAAAGGATTTTAAAGAAATCATTATGGACAAGCATGAGTTTGGCAGCAGCATTATCGTCACCACTCTATGCGTCCGGTTATAAAATGGAATTTCAAAGTGCGTCAGTTTTAGCTGACGCGGGTGATGCAGCAGTCGTTGAAGATGCTGGTACTAACTGGTTCAACTCCGCGGGTCTTGTTTATTTACCGCAACAAGTCGTCGGTGGTTTGTTTGATGTGTACGTGCCAACGCGTTTTTCGGGTACCTCAACGGCACCCAGTCCGTTTGGCCCTGCATTTAGTTTCTCTGGTTCAGGTTCGGCGCGCTCCAATCCAAATAATGTCATTCCTCTTTTTCACTACTCCATGCCATTAAGCAAGCAAGTGGCCGTGGGCTTAAGTGTGGTTCCTGCCTGGGGTTTCAGACAAGATTACGGTAACGATACGGTGCTGCGTTATAATTTACAGAGTGTTTATACCCGTTCAATCGATATTGCGCCCAGTGTTGCCTACAAATTGGATGATCACTGGTCTTTTGGTATTGGTCCCGATTTCCAATACTTTTATTTAAGTAGTCGCGCGAATGTTCGCACTCAGGGCCCTCTCGGTTTGGGTGGTACAACGGGTAACTCCCTGGCGCGTTATTCAGCGGATGATTGGGCGTATGGTGCGCATGCCGGTATTTTGTTTCGCATGAATGATGGTCATACTCGCGTAGGTTTAAACTACCGTTCCAAGATTGTGATGCATCTATCAGGTTATAGCGATTTTGCTTTGAATGGCGGGCCGGTGTTTGAAACAGGTGATTTTAAACTACCTTTCGCATTGCCACCCACTACCTCATTAAGTGTTTACCAAGACATTAATCCACAATGGGCAGTGATGGGTACCCTAGCTTATGATCAATGGAGTGTGGTGAAGTTATTCCACGCAAAAAATTACATGCAGCCTGGCGCTCCCATTCCAGATGTGGTCGTGCCTACACGGTTTAGTAATACAATTGATATTGGCGTTGGGGCACACTACATCATTAATCCATTATGGATGCTGCGCTTTAATATGAAATATGAGCCTACGCCGACTAACAATACCTATCGCGATGTTAATTTCCCAGATGGTGACAAACTGGGTGTGCAAATTGGTGCACGTTATCAAATCACCACGAAAATCGCCTTGGATGCATTATATGGTCGTGTGTTCGTTCGATCGGTTCCTATCAATATTACGCAACCTGTCACTGGCGTCAATGTCACTGGCCGCAGCAGCACTTCAATCAATGTGTTTGGTGCGCAAGTTGTCATGAATATGTAGTGAGCCTATCCCGCGGCGGCGCCGCGGGATTTTATGGTTGTCTATCCTATTTTTTGTTCCCCTTGAAGCTATTCACTCCATTTCAATCCTACTGCGTTTTTGAACGTATTTTGATAAAAATTTAGTTGTTGTACGATCACTGCGAGAAAAATAATGAGGGTTGACTCCATTGATTGAGGTGGAATCAATGATCATTTTTAATGGTCAGCAAGGGTATATTCTTTGGGGTGGGGAGCAAACTCCTGTAAAGTTAGTTTTAAAAGCATTAGAGTAAGCTATCAAAGTTGGGCATATTTATTTTGCGTTATGAAACACGCAATCAAGCTCTCTCTCTCTAATCATTTTTGGTTGAGGCGCAATGATTTTTATTTCGTAATATCTTAGCGGCAATTTTTTTAAATCAAACTTTAATAGTAAAACGATTGGAATCTATGGATTCCAACCATTCGACCTCAACAATGCGATTAAATCAGTATCCAAGGATGTAAATAAACTCTCTGGCAGCGGTGAAGAGGGTGCAAATAAAGTATGCCTCACTGAGGCAGCATGATGTGGATTAGTGGGTTCTTCTTGTGTTGCAGATTGTTCTGTGTCAGCGGGTTGTGGCTGCAGCAATCCTGCAAGCATTTCATCTTCTTCTGGGAGTTGATTATTGGGTACAGGAGAGGGTGGCGTTGTATGTTGAGTTTGGATAGCTTGGTGTGGAAATAACATCGATAGTGGAATAGGTCTCATGCTGGTAATAGTGGGATCTCTTAATGCGGAATTTATACTGCTTATTGATTTGGGGCTGCGCGGCGCAGACGGTTGCGACATTGGTTGTATGGCAGGTATCGACCTAATGAATTTTTGATGGGCTAAAAACGCAGTTTCTAAACATCTTATATAAGATCGATGTGTGACTAATTCTTCCGTTAATTTAGCGTTATAAGCGACTAGTTGCTGATTTGAAAAAGATTGTTCACTTAGAAGTTTTGTTAAACGCAGATTTTTAAATTGCTCTTCCTGCAATTGTTCTTTTAGCTTATCTGTTTCTGAAGATTTCTCACTTAGAAGTTTGGTTAAACGCAGACTTTTAGATTGCTCATAGTGCAATTCTTCTTTTAGTTTATCTGTTTCTGAAGATTTCTCATAGTGCAATTCTTCTTTTTGTTTATCTGTTTCTGAAGATTTCTCGGCTAGAAGTGTTGTTAAACGCTGATTTTTAGATTGTTCTTCGTGCAATTCATCTTGCAGTCTACCTGCTGCTGAGGATTGTGCAACTAAAAGTGTTATTAAACGCTGAGTTTGCTCTTCGTGTAATTCATCTTGCAGTCCACGTGTTTCTGACGATCGTGGTTCGTTAGGAGCCCAACCAGCTATAGTCTCATCGCGTAATTGTTTTTGATATGCGCCATAGGTTATGGACCACGCTAGGTTTTTTATCGCAGGTTCTGATTCTAATTTACCAATTTCCTCAGTGGTTAATAGCCGTATACGACCTTCTTTGTCAGTGACCCATACCATATCGTTAGAAGAGCGTTGTCGTATCGGTTGGGGTGTTGAAACTACTCTGTGCTGTACGATGATAGAGGGAGTTGTCTGGGTGTGAGTATGAGGACTAGTGTCAGTAGTAATAAAATCTTGAGTTTTTTGGGGCGGGTCTAAATGTACTGGAGTATGCCCAACGTTTGATGTTGTTAATTCAGCAGGTTGCTTACGTTGTCGTTTGCGCGGCGGTGGCGGTTGTAAAATTGAATCGTCATGCACAATTTCAGGCAGGCTTGTTGCCGAGTTAGCAATGCCAGAGTCTGTGGGTTGATAAACAGCACTGCTGCCTATAATCATATAGTCTTGGCCATCTCCATGTATAGAAGATTTTGTAGTATCCAGTTGATCATTGTCGCGAACTGCATTCAATTTTCTTTTGTTCGACTTGGAATTATGGAACATATTTTTCACCATTCATTAAAGTTTTAAAAGTAGCAAAACTATATAGTCTCCAATTAGTTTTTTCTGCCAGGACTAGATGGAGTGCCATGTTTAAAATATTGGCTCTCTTCATTGGGTGTTTTACCATCATGATAGAAGAGAGTAGGTGGAATTTTAGTTAATGTTACGACGGCAACATCTCGATTAGGCGTATTTTGTCTAATAAGAACTGAATCAGCTAAGTCAGTTTCGTTTAAGGCTATTGCATAAGAGCCTACAAAAAACGAATCGCCGTGGATAGCCATTGATTTAATTTTCATTGTATAACCAAATGGAATTTTAAAGGCGGAGAAACTATACCTGTCCTGACCTAAATCAATTCCTAAAATTAACGCTCCAGAACATTGCGGGGATAGTGGGGTGAATATTTGTGGGAATGGATGTGTTTCTACAAAAATACCACCACCGCCATTAAATTTAAGTGCGTAGTCTGCAACATACTGCTCATTAAAGTTGTATTCAATTAAATATAAATTTTCTAAAGAAGGATGCTCTGCGGGATTAAGTTTTACCGGTTCGTCTAATGGGATAAGTTTGGCACCATATCTTTTCAAAAATGCAGGAGGGACTTTGGCTGCATTCATTTGCGGAATAGTTACTGTTTCGGAATTAAATAGTAAAACACCTAGTGCTCCAAAGACACTCGCATCTCTTCCTGAGGTAGCTTGCTCTTGGTTCTTGTTTTTCCAAACGGCGCGAACGATTAATTCTTGCGGCTCAATTACTTTCTTAGCTTGTTTGGGTTTGGCCAGCTGAGCATCTAACTCCAGTATGGATGCTAAATTAACCGATCCTCCCGCTGTTAACACAGCTTTTGCAGAGATAGATTTCATAAGGCTAATATCAGGTCCATCTGGATTTTTGCGGTCGACCATGGTGGATTTCAATGGCTGCTCGTGTGTGCTTACCTCAGCTTTAGAAAGCTGTGAATCCATGCAGGTCAAGCAAGTGCAAATTTTAGGACAATGACCTTCCAAATCTCTGGACTGCATAAGTTCTCTCTCGGGTCTGCTCTATTTTTATTTGAACTGTAAGAGCTTGATTATTAGGATTCTTGCATTATATATGGCTATTATTAATACAATATTAAGGTTATAGTGACAATTTTTGCAATTCTGAGCAATTCAAAGCTTAAGGTTGCCTGTATTCAGTTATTTCTACCCAGCTTTAAAAGCTATGTGCTGGGAGTGATGATGATTAGGTTGCTGGATAAGCACATTAATCGTTTTGGAGCGTTTCATTTGAAATGGATAAAAACATTGCAAAACAGGGTGTGACACCGATTACTTATAGCGAGCGATATTGCGTGGTTTGTCGTGCGAATGTGGAAGGTGAGTAGCGGAGTATCTTTACCTTCTTGCAAGCAAGAAGGTAAAGAATAAAATGCAAGACTTTAATTTTTTTGCAGATCGCCTAAAAGTTCACGGATTTTGGCTTTAATCAAATCAATGGCAATGCGATTGCCGCCGCCGCGTGGGACGATCAGATCAGCATAACGTTTGGAAGGATCAATGAACTGAAGGTACATAGGTCGAACAGTGTCTTCATATTGCTTGAGGACAGAGTCAAGCGAGCGACCACGATCTTTAATGTCGCGTTTTAATCGTCTGATCAAGCAAATATCCAAAGAAGTTTCCATAAAAATACGGATATCCATCAATTCACGCAATTGCTGCTCTACGAATAACAAAATACCTTCGAGAACAATGATCGCATGGGGGCCAATTCGCCGTGTTTCTTTTTCACGCACGTGCATAGAGTGGTTGTAAATCGGTACTTCAATGCTTTTACCTTCTTGGAGAAGCTGCAAGTGCTTGTGCAATAAGGCATGATCAAATGAATCAGGGTGGTCATAATTAATTTTTGCCCGTTCGT
>CAYUYG010000055.1:5765-8476 GCA_964449125.1 uncultured Coxiellaceae bacterium
TTCGGAAATAATCGCAACCTGGTCAGATCCCAGTTCGTTGACGATGGTATTTGCTAACAGGCTTTTACCTGAAGCAGACGCGCCTGAGATACCAATTATGATCGTGTTTTTCTTATTCAAGCCAATCTTCCTCCGCAGTGCATTTTAACAATACATACATCGCACCACGGCCTCCATGAGAAGGCGCTGCGGAACAGAATGCAAGTACTAGGTGTATTTCACGCAACCAATGATTAAGTTTATTTTTTAATATTGGCATTTGGCTATGGTGTCCTTTCCCATGAATGATGAGCAATAGACGCGTCTTTTCATGTAAACATTCTTGTAAACAGCCATCCACAGCGATTCTTGCTTCTTCAACAGTCATGCCGTGCAGATCCAATATCGCATCCACATTATATTGGCCTTTGCGTAATTTGCGAAGTATTTTATTTGAAATGGAAGTCTGCTTGTATTCGATAAATTCATCGCCTTGCACGGGTTCCAGTTTGTCAAAATCACTAAAATAAAATTTGTTTTCACTCTCGCTAGACAGCGGGGCAGGTCGACGAGGGCGAGGCCGGCGTGGCGCAAGACGGACTTTTTCATCCCGACGCAGTGGTTTTGTGCCCGCTACGGCTTTCTGAAAAGTTGCTAGATCTTCGCCAGTAATTTTAGTTTTTTTAGCCATAACCCGTCTTTATTGAGTGTGGTTTTAAGGACATTGTACCTTATCAAAATCCAAAGCAATGTTTCTAATTTTTTATAGGAAGGTATAATAGGAATTCCTCCGAATAACAGGGCGCGCTATTTTAGTGCAAAAATTACACAAAGCCTTCTTTCTAATGTATAATTCCAAAAAAATAAAGGTATTGCATGATCAAACACGATTTATTGGAAAGGTTTGTTTTTGAAAATATACCCGTCAGAGGTGAAATGATTCGCCTTCACGACAGTTTTCAAACAATTATTCAACAACATGCTTATCCACCGCTCATCGCTAAATTGTTAGGTGAGGCACTGTGTGTCGCCGGTTTGCTAACCGCCATTATTAAATTTGAGGGTAAGCTAACTGTTCAATTTCGTGGCGAAGGTAGGCTAAAACTATTACTGGCCCAATGTGATAATGAATTTAATCAGCGTGGTCTGGTCAAATGGGATGGTGAATTTGGTTCGTATGAAGAGTTAATTCTGGCGCTTGCCCAAGGTGTGTTGGTGATTACGCTGGATGGCGGAACCAGTAAAAGTCGTTATCAAGGGGTGGTTGCTTGGACAGGAAGCTCCCTCGCAGAAGCGATCGAAGGTTATTTTAGAAATTCGGAGCAGTTGGCGACGAAAATCTGGTTAGAAGTTAATGAGAAAACGGCAGCGGGCTTGTTACTACAAATTATTCCTGCGGCGACCCAAACCGTGGAAAAAGAAGCGATAGAGCCCAATTGGGAGCGCATTATTAAAGCGACTACTCTGCAATTAGTTCCAACGGATTTGCAGGAGATGGACACCCAGGCATTACTGGTTAAGCTGTATCCGCAGGAAGAAGTGCGGATTTTTCCATCGACACCAATAAAATTTGCTTGTACCTGCTCGCGCAAACGCGGTCAAGAAGCGATTGGTTTGATAGGTCAAGAAGAAGCAGAGGAAGAATTAAAAAATCAACAGGTAATTGTTGTTACCTGTGATTTTTGCGGAAAAGAATATATTTTTGACCGCGTAGACGTGGAAGAAATTTTTAAAAAACAAATTCCACCCGATACACATTTGCATTAAGAGGCGTGTTATGGCCAAGAAAAAAATGATAATTGTTTCAGCACTCATAGCCGTGTTGGCGTTTTGGGGCGTGCATAAGTTTCGTAGTCGTGCTCTTAATCAGCAACCGGATGCTGTATGGGTGCAGGCAAGCGCCGTGAAAGAAGCTTCGCTACCGCAAAAGACTCATGCAATAGGCACGTTAACGGCACGCAGTGTTGAAATCACACCAGAATTAGCAGGTCATGTGAATAAAATCCTTTTTCAAGACGGCGCATTTGTAAAGCAGGGGACTGCCTTAATTCAATTGGATGATTCAATTTACAAAGCCAAATCGGATTCTGCAAAAGCAAAGCTTGCGTATCTTGAAAATCAGTACAAGCGCGTGACGTGGTTAGGAACGAAAGGTGCAATTTCCAAGCAAGCCATTGAACAATCGGAAGCTGATTTAAAACAGCAAAAAGCCGAAGCAAGGGAAGCGGAAGTGATGCTGAGCAATATGCAATTAACTGCGCCATTTGATGGTATGGTGGGTAAAAGTAAGGTTAATCCAGGGGATTATGTCACCATTGGTCAGAGTCTTGTAACCATCACCGACACGAAGCATTTGCGTATCGAATATAATGTGTCAGATAAATATCTGCCTTTGATCAAGATTGGACAAGAAGTAAAGATTACAACTTCCGCTTATCCAGATAAAAAATTTAGCGGAAAAGTATCTTTTATTTCACCGACAATCAATACCGAAAATCGTTCTGTTTCTTTATATGCTGACATTCAAAATAATGACAATGCCTTAGCTCCCGGCATGTTTGTTGATGCGGTGCAGTTATTGGGAACCCAGGAACGTGTATTGATGATTCCAGCGCGCAGTCTCGTACCGGTGCTGGACGGTCAGCAAGTTTACAAGATTGTCGACGGCAAGGCGCAAGCGGTGTCCATTACCGTTGGTCAGCGTACGCGTAACGAATGGCAAGGGTTAAGGG
>CAYUYG010000056.1:0-8434 GCA_964449125.1 uncultured Coxiellaceae bacterium
CAGTGGCATACCCCTGTTAATGCAAATCTTTTTTTACTAAGTACGCTTAAAGACTCACCCCAGGCTTTTTTAACCGTTTCAAAGGATCCTGAAATTGCGCCCACCATTGCGGGTTATATAAAAGAATTGAATGATGCCAAACGTAACTATCCTCAATACGATGGTAATCAGGACGATGACAAAATTGACACCTACTTTAGACAAGTAGACGCGGTTCATGAAAAATTTGCTCGAACTCAAAACGAATTTGCAGGAAGAATAAAACAATTAAATGAAGCTCAAACGCGATTGTGGTGGTGGAGAAAAGCCTGGAATTGGTTCAAGAACATTGGTCCAAAAGCCGATCGTAAAAAAGTCGAGCAACAAGGTATCGTCGTCAGAGATTTAATTGTCAATGTTACTCAACTTAAAGATGGTAAAAGTACAGTTGAAGATCGCTATGCGCAATACCAAGCGCACTTGGCACGCAAAAAATTTGAAGATTTAAAAACGAAATTAATTACTACACCTACTCAATTAACAGTGGGTGATTTAGACAGTTTGCATATTGCAGTTGGTGAGTTTAGTAAAGCAGAGAGAAATTTAGTTACAACACTCGGCAAAGACTTACTTGCCGTTATTAAGGTAAATATAGATGCACTATCAGTTGCCGCAACTTCTGGGCTAGCTCAAGCCGCATTGCATATTCAATTTGGATTTTTGAGTCCTTATCAAGCTCAAAGTGATTTATTAAATTCGACTCGAGAAAAGGTTGTTAACTCGATAAAAGATAAATTGGCCGAATTTGATTGTAGCGATAATGCGCTTGCTTTTATTGCAGGTCTGGAAGCCACTGCCGCTGGTAATTTAGATGCTGATTTAGAGGCTTTAATTGCCAAATTAAAAACAGAATTCGCAGCTTGGAAAACCATTCAAGTCACCGGCGCCAAATTAATTGTGGGTGAATTAAAACAGGAAGATAGTATTTCTGTTCCTGAACAAATTCAAACATTGCAACAAGCGGTTCACGTTGCATTGACTTCATCAAACAAAGCAATTAAAAGATCTGTCAAAGAATTTAATAAAATGCTTGATGAACAAGTTGAGCTTAATCTTAATGCGTTGAGCATTGCAGAAGATTCGGCGAAGGCTATACAAGCATTAACTGCACAATTCACATTTTTAGCAGATTTCTACGACCATAGGCATCCATTCAATGCGACCAGAGAAAAAGTCGTTGAATCTATAAAAGATAAATTGGCCGTATTTGATAATAGTGATACCGCGCTTACCTTTATTGAAGGGCTTGAAGAAGCTGATGCTGGTAGATTAAGTACTGATTTGGCGGCATTGATTACTAAATCCAGAGCGGAATACGAAGCTTGGAAAACAATCAGTGATGAAGCGAAATCTAGACGTTTAATTGACGGTAATTTTATTACCTCTGAAAGCACAGGTACCATCAGCGATCAAATTGTTGAAATGCAAAGGGCAACGGTTATTGCGTTGGGTTCATCCCATCCAACCATTAAATCTGCCGCCGAGCGTTTGCTGCACGCAGTGACTGTCAATGCAGAGAATAATTTACTGGATAAAGACAAACAATTATCTAAGGCTGTAGCGAAACAACACTTAGAATTTTTTGTTGCAGCCCAAAAAGAACATGATGCTGTATTGAGAAAGAAAAGTATTCAACGAAGTGAAAATCGAGAAAAAAAGGAAGAAACGAATAGTGAAAAGGGGCAAGCTCTTCAGCTTGAGGAACCTCTGGATAATGCTTACCAAACCATAGAAGAAAAAAAGCGATCTATTAGCAGAGCTGTTTTGTATAAAATTGATGACCTTACTGGCAGAAGTATTAACTCTGCTCAGCAATACGCTAATCAATTCATTGAAGACAAGGAGTTTAATCTCGCATTAAACCAATTTGATCCCCTCTTAACCGAAAGACTTCAAACTTGTAAACAACAATTCCTCTGCTGGGAATTATTGAGAACATCTTGGGATAGACTATTAGGTAAATATCCAGTAGGTACCGTGCCATATACAGAAACTGAAATCACGGAGTTAATTGCGGCCTTTCTTTGGATTGGTGGAGATCCAACTCAACAAAAAAATGTTCAACCAGATTCTTTGATAGCCCAGTTTTTAAAGCTTAATAATAATGTTCAGCCCAGATTAGCCGATTTTTTGCATGACTACATTCTAGAATTACAAGCACAACTGGAAAAAGATTGTCTGTTGTTAACGGGAGACATTCATCTTCAGTTAGCCGATATTAAAAATCGATTTATATTCCTTAGCGAAGCGACAGTTCGCTACAATAATGACCTTGGCCATGTCCGTGCCATCATCGTAGACAAAATCATTAGACAATTAAATTCACTGACGAATCCAATCGACCTGGACAATTATCTGACTAATTTAGAAAGTGTCTGGCCGAAAGACGATAAGAGCCTCGAATTTGCAAAAGCAGGCGCTAAAAAAGCCATGCTTGAGCAAATAGAAAAAACCAAAAACTCATTCCTTTCAAAATATCAGGCCTTGCGTGTTGAACATCATAGTGCATTGGCTTTTCTCCAAACGGGACATAGAGATTTATGGCATATGCTGGCTAGCCAATTCAGTGAAGAAAAAAGACAGCAATTGAATCCGGAAAATTTGACTCACTGGGGTATGGATTTTATTCCAGGGTACATCGCTAGAATAAAAAACTATGCACATGAGGCTGTACGCAAAGCAAAATTTGTCGGCGAACAGGATGAAGTGCGTACAGCAGAAATTGTTGAAAAATATTTGCTTGAATCGGTACGCGATGAAATTAAAGCGATTGCCGTCCCTTTAACAGATGATTTGGTTAAAATCAGTGATCTCACGCAACAGGCAGCGCATAAAAAATTGGAAACCTTGTTTGGCAGCGAAAAAGATGAAACGCCAGTTGATATGAACTTGTTTGTTTTGCGCTATCTTGCGATGGCAAATTATTGCAAAGACTTTGGCCAACACGCTATTCTTGGCGCAGCAGGTAGAGAATTTGTGCAAGCATTCCAGCATTCTGCGCAACGTCAGGGCGGTTTTGCAACCAAATTAGTCACTCAATTATCCAGCGAAGCATTAGATGCCATGTATAACACATGGAAAACTGATCCTTCGGTTAGATTGATAGAACAAGCCGTACAACAATCGCATCTTGAAAATGCGTCTGCAAATACAGTCAATATTGTCGGTGAAATTGGCAGCAGTGCAGCTGAAAATACGGCTATTCAATTACCGCGATATTTGCTGCTTGACATGATTATTTTACAAATTGAAAGTAATATTGAAGCCTTGTTGCGTGGCGAAAAAGAAGATGTCAATACTACCAAGGTAGCTGAATGGATTGATTTTGTTATTCCGAAATTACAAGCACAACAACAAGAGCTTCATGCCTTGAATACGGGTTTTGCTGGAGGCGAGTTGCGCAAAACTCTTTTGGATGTGATTGATCAGAAATTAAATCTCACCTTTGCCAACAATAGATATATTGAATTGATAGAAACCCGTAGCAAAGTGCCGTTAAAAAGAAGTGGCCTGCAAGGTGTAACAAATTTACCGGATGCTGAAAAAGATATTTTGGCTTACTTTCAGGATAAATTATTCGCCGCGAATTCAAAGTTTTTTACATTCAAGCCGCAAGATTTTGAAAACACTCATGAAGCTATTGCAGATTTAAAAGCAGCGATTGATAAATTTGCAAAAAATACTGAGATGGATGAAGACGTTCGTAAAGAGCAGTTAGAAAATCTCGTTAAACGCTTGAATAATGCGATAGAGGCCGAACGTGTTGCTTGTCTTTGTACGTTTGCGAGGCCGGATGTCACTTTAGAAACTATATTGTTTGGTAAAGATTCTATTAGCATAGAAATTTTACAAACGCTTGACTCCGAAGATCAAAAATTCTTTTTAGAATTAAGGCATGCTGTTTACTTAAAAACTCTTTTAGAAACTGATAAATTAACGGGCGATCCGCGTGATCCCATTTTTATAGCGACGATTAAACAAATTCGTGAAGATTTAGTCGGCGGTAAAGAAATGGTCGAAATTTTGCGTGATTTGCCTGAAAACATTATTTGTGAATTACCCGAATCGCAAGCAGATATTATTCGTCAGTTGCAATACCGATTTGCTGGCAGATTTAGCAAAATGATGTTGAATTTGTTGAATAGAGACAATGTAGAACGCGTTGCACAGGCTACCGATTACTCTGAAAAACACGCTTCTTCACCAAAAGAAGGTGCGGGTTGGTTTGCAATGTTGGGAGTCAGCTTGAGCTCCACACCAAAGCTGACAGAAGGTCTAGCCAATGCTGTTCAAGCTGAACGAACCGCGAGCTATTCTGAAAGACAAGATTCGCTACCAGGTGCTAGTTGGTTAGGCTTTTTTGGAAGCAGCCAAGGCCCAGCGCAGAAAGTTGTGCAGCCAGCAGTCGTGCTTGCACCTTTTGAGCAAGCTACCAATGCCTTAAAGCCAGTGTTTCAAAATGTTTCGGAATCTTCTTTTAAAGGCATGCTGGAATTATTGGAAAGTGCTAAACCTCGAGGCTGTGATATTTCACATTTATATGAATATCAACAAATGTCAGCGCCTCGTCCAATTAGCTCTTTGGGTACTAGTTCACTGAGAAGCTCGCCTCGGAGTGGTCCAGCGCCAGAATCAGAAGAGCCGGAAAATTCGCCCCCGCGTAGAACTATTTCGCTATTTGGTTTTCGACCAGAAGAAATTGAAGGGCAGGAAAAACAGTCGCAGAATGATGGTCAGACACCACCATCACAGGACGGTCGCACGGTCAGCGGAGCAATCACTATCGGGGGAAGACGAGTCTATTAATTAAAACGGCTGGGTGATCCAGCCGTTTGATTTCAACGCTTGTTAGATCGACCGAGAATTGGACGTGTTTCCTGCTTATCTTCCACTCCCGTATCACTACACCAAAACCATCCAAAACATTTTCGTCCACGTTGCTTCGCGCGAGAAGGTTCATCTATCGGTGACGTGAGTGAGGCTGATCTTTCCGTTGGTTTTTTTTCCGGAATCTGGGCGTTTATGTTTCGGGGAATCTGCAACATTCTAGGGGCTTGTATCTCTGCATTTAACCGCCTAAATCCTTCAAGAATATTGGAATAATTGGCGGGACAAGCAGGAAAAAGCAAAATTTGCTGATGTAATGTTTCCAGTTGTTCCTGTAATTTTTTGTGTCGCTGTTCCGAGATTTTGCGCTTTAAAACTTTTGGTGCCAATACTTCAAACTCTTCCAGCCATTTTATTTTACGTTGTTCCCTTGAAGACATCATACAGTCATCATCCTTTATGCTTGATATAACCAGCATAAGGCAAAAAACTTAACAGAGTATTAGAGCCTATTTATATTTTTTGGAGATTTTTTTCCACCAAGGAAGACGTGGGAGATAAAGTAATAAATAAATTAATATCGCGATTAGGATACCCACAAAATACAAACCAAATGCGATCGCAAGTCCAACTGCCGCAGTAGCCCACAGTGTCGCCGCGGTCGTAAGACCCGTTACGTAATCACCTTGGCGAAAAATGATGCCGCCGCCTAAAAAACCGATGCCTGTCACGACCTGTGCCGCGATGCGAGATGGATCAGAATCATTAACAAAATAACTAAGAATACCAAAGGCGCATGATCCGAGTGCAATGGCGCCATAGGTACGAATGCCTGCTGAGATGATATTGCGATGTCTTTCCCTTTCCCAGCCAATTAAGCCTCCTAAAAAACAGGCTAAAATGGCGCGAACAATCATTTCGAAGTCAACTTGAACAGTAGGCGCAATGATCATGAGTCACTTTCCTTGTGTTTCTCATCCATTAATACCAATTTTTGAAAACAAATGGAATGAAATTTCACCCCACAGCTGAGTCTCTAAGAATCACTTCGCGCATTTTTTCACAGGTTTTTTGCATAACATGAATATTATGAATGCTTGCCAAATGAAAATACGCGATCAACCCTTCCTTGAATAGATAATGTAAATAACCCCGGGAAAAGTTTTGACACGTATAACAATCACAGTTGGCCAGGATGGGGTTGTCGTCGGTGGCGTACTGACTTTTTTTAATGAGGAGGCGTTTTTGGTTGTCCAGGGCTTCAAAAGCCAGCCAGCCATCGCGCTCGACAATTTCGCCGTGATAAAGCGTGCCGTGCCGCGCGTTGCGTGTGGGTGCGACACAATCAAAAATATCAATGCCTTTCGCGACGACATCCAGTAAATCCTGGGGATTTAAGCCCACACCCATGGTGTAACGAACCTTATTATCAGGCAGCATGGGTCGCACCCAATCAATAATTTCACAGGTTTTCGGCATGTCAAAACCGATGACTTCACCACCAATGGCAATGCCATCTAAATCTTGTTGTAATATAAATTCCGTACTTTGTTCACGTAAATCACGGAAGCTTCCACCTTGAATGATGCCAAACAAGGCTTGTCGCAGTCCGTAGGCTGAATCAGGATGTTGATCCTGTTCTTGTTTGGATAACACCAACCAGCGATGAGTGCGGTCGAGTGCGGCGAGAGCGGCCTCACGTCCACCGGTTTCCGGCGTGCATTGATCAAATGCCATGATAATGTCTGCACCAATAATCTTTTGCGCCTGGATGGAGGTATGTGAATTTAAATGAATAATTTTGCCGCTGATCGGGTGTTTAAAGTGCGCACCATCTTCATCGACGATACAAATCGTTCCGTTCTTGGAAAGACTCAATACCTGAAAGCCGCCACTGTCTGTCAGCATGGCTTGATGCCAGCCCATCATTCGATGCATGCCACCGAGTTTTTCAATGGTTTCCATGCCGGGGCTGCAGAGCATGTGATACGTATTGCCCCCCAGAATGATGTCACAGCCGCTTTGTTTCAAATCGGCGGGTGTCAAATAGTTTAACATGGCGCGAGTGCCAACCGGCATAAAAGCAGGGGTTAACACCTCGCCGTGTGGGGTCTGCATACGCATTACCCGGGCAGGTAATGTCCTGTGTTTTTTGACTACTTCGGAACGGAATGAGTTTTGCATGGAAGGATTATACTGATCTAATTTTCAAGCACAATAGAACATTTTTTTGTTATAATTCAAGTAGTTGCCTATCAAAAACTTCTTTTCCCTCCTAAGATTAGTTTAATTTTTATGCAGTACAATAATTATTACACACATTACATACAAGAGAGTGTTACTAAATCATGCCTAAGCATCCTGAAACATCCAAAAAACAGCCTGTTTTCATTACAGAAGATAATAGCGTTGTTTCTTTGAAAGCACCGGATCAACCTTTAAGGGCAGAAGAGAAGGTAGTACTTAATAATATTTATAATGAATCTATACTGAGACTAAAACGCACCGTGCGTTTACTCAATGAACTCGAATCTTTTCTAGCTGCGCAACCCCAGGATATTAAACGGCAAGCCGGCAATATTAAACAATACCTGATCGATCAAAATGCTGATCCAGACGTTTTACACGCTTTGAAAATGTTGAAAAGACATTTTTATGTCAATATTTCCAATAACTCCATTAATAATATATTGGTAAGACTACAGCCAGTTCGAAATAACACACTCAAGGTTTATAAAGGCTTGCAAGGCCAGCTGGATATCAGCATTGAAGCTTTTCAAAATGATCCTTCGCCGATAGAAATTAAAAACCTTAAACCCAAAGCTTATGTGTTAGTGCTAAAACAAGGTCAGTGGGAATTGTCGTATTATGAAAATGGCGTACAAAAAAGACAGATTAATGTTGATGAGGTTAATCCCAATATCAGTCAGATTACGACGGTCAATCAGTTTAAAACAAATAGTAATATCTTGATGCGCTCATTCATGCTTTATCATGCCAACCAAGGCAAAGCACTGGGCAATAAAGTTTACATTAGTCATATTTCTAAACGTAAACAGAACGATCCACAAAATCGTGAAATTGGTTATGTGTGGAGTCAGCAAAGTATGGCCAGTGAATATTTTGGCGCTATTCATATTGATTATCGATTGCTCGCGGCTGATCCTTTTAAAGCCATGGGCACACTGATTCATGAAGCATCTCATCGTTATGCTTGGGTGAATGACCGTGGTTATTATCATCAGACCAAGAATGTAAAAGGCGGTGGGACACGTCCTTATCCCAATGAAGTGAATGCGGAAACCTTAAGAGCGACGAATAATGCAGATTCTTACAGTTATTTTGTTCTAGACATGACAGGTGCTGAAGGCTTTGTGCTGGATAATGATAATGTACCGGACTGGTTTCATACTGAAAAATTTAAACCGCTACCGCAAGAATCCAGTAATAGCGGATTTGCAAAATATGCGTTATTTGGTGCTAGCATCGCCGCGCTTACTGTGGCAGGGGCTGCTGGGTATTATTATTTACGCAAAATAGCCTAATCACTTTGCTGTCATTGACTAGT
>CAYUYG010000057.1:0-8343 GCA_964449125.1 uncultured Coxiellaceae bacterium
GTCGTTACCATCGTTGTGGGATTTTAAATTTAGAATGAACAAATTAAAAATTAAGCATGATCAACAGCGCGTTAATTCAAAAAAGGTAATTGTGCTACATCTATGAGTAACAAAAAGCTCAAATTATTAACCCCAATGCTGCATAAAAGCCCATTCGGCTCTTAATAGAGGTTTGCTTCTTATTCCTAAATGTGAAACGATCATAAACATCGGGATTAAATTCACTGTTACAAAAAAATGTATGTTTTTGATTATTGTTAAACGTAGCGTTAGCTTCTATACTGTTACAAGAAGTTAGAAAATTGAAAATTGATACAGATAACCCAATTGTATACATCAGCTATACGGCTGAAACGACTCATTCTGCGCATTGGCGACCTGACATGTTAGCGTTTTATCATTACACGTAATCGGCCCCAAACAAGCATTTCCAGCCCCTAATGTACTCGGATCAATTAAATCATATTTATAATTAAATGGCGTCGAGTTCCCTGCTTGAGAGTACGCCGGCGCATTCGCGGGCGGGTTCGATCCATTCGTGTAACTTGAGTAAGTGTAATTAGAATTTGGCGAAATAACATTAATACTGACACACCACCCTCTCACATTTGTATCATCCCCAGGCCAAGAACAACCCGGCAAAGAACACGGTGAAGAACCTACCGTATTTTTTATATAATAAATGCCATTATAAATCATGTTATATAAATAATTTTTCCCAATTGGCACCGATTGATTTGTTTTAAAAGTAACTGGCGAAACGACTGCACCACCAAGGTTATCTCCCGACACAATACCGCCAAAGCAAGCAGAGCAATCATTAACATCAAAGCTTGCAATAAATAATCCCGATACTAAAATTGGTGCAGCACTCTGATTCGTAATAGTTATATTAGATAAATCCAGACTGAGCATGTCACGAGCTGTCATTAAAGCATAAGCATTTGGATCTTTATTTTCTGCGCGCACACCCGTCATTAAAAAAATCCCACCAAGCATACACAGTAAAGAATTTTTTATTTGCATCATGCAGATTCCTTAAGAAAATGATTGTATTTGCTGACTCACCGCCGTACATGAAAATGTTTTATCATCACAAGAAATAGGACCAAGATAATTATAATTGCTGACTATGTTGTAATCATAAAGACCCGGACTTGATGCTGCATCAGCTGATGGCGGGACATTGGCAATGTAACCAGCTGAAGTGGAAACAGGTGATAAGGCACCCAAATAAATACACCAATTATATTTAGTTGTATCACTTCCCCATGTGCAACCTGGTAATGCACATCCGGGTGGAAGTGAAGGGATAATGATATTTTCATAATAGATAGCTTCGTAAATCATATTATATAAATAATTACTACCCAGCGTAGCTTGCTTGCCTGCCTTAATGGTAACTGGCATAACAAATGCGCCAGCTGTGGTATTGCTTGACGCTGGATAAATGATTGTTGCGCTATCGCAACTTTGGCCCGGTGTGACATAAGCATATTGCCGCACATATGCTCCATAGACTGTAGCGGCTGAATTTCGATTATTCTGTAAACTAATATTTGAGGTGGAATTATTATTTAGCAAATCTCGAGACGTCATTAATTCAGATAGGCTCGTATGAGCAAATGCAGGAAAAATTAAGAAATTCGAAAAAAAAATAAATGCAAAAAATCTTACTTCCTTCATGATAGCATCCCTGTTATCTGAGAGATAAACAGGATACACTATTGCGAACAAAATGAAAGGATTCATGCATGTTCTCAGTATTTAATCAACCAAAATTACATTGCATATTCGCGTCGCTATTATTCTTCACAATGCCAGCATCCGTCTTAGCAACCGGGCTTACTTGGCAAGGCCCTTATGTTGGCGCTTATTTAGGTGGCGGCTTTGGTAATAATCACGTGTCCACTAATGCGGGCAGCGTGACGGGCACTTCTTATTTTACAACCTCAGCTGATATTAATGCGGTAACGAATGCAGGCACTTGGACCAAAGATCCTAGTACGGTCATTGCAGGCATCCAGGCTGGTCATGATTGGGTTTGGAAGCAAATGGTTTATGGCGTTGCACTTGATTACAGTGCGCTGCCATTAAGTTCATCCAGTACCACCAACAATATCTACCCCGATAATCCCAATCAATATTCCGTTGATACCTCCATGCAAACCAATTGGTTATTCACGCTTCGTGGTAGATTGGGTTATCAAACCATGCTGCTACCCTTACCCAATTTCATCTATCTCACTGGTGGCATGGCGATGGCCAACCTCAAGGTAAAAAACGGTTTTACTGATAATGCGGCGCTTGTAGGTGCGGGCAACAGTAGCACATCCCAGAATCAAATTGGTTGGACAGCAGGTGCGGGTATTGAAATTGCTACTCTCGATCATCTATCAGTGGAGTTAGAATATTTATACGTTAGCGTACCATCAATAAAAACACCGGGCTCAATTTCTAATACAGAAGGAGGTTTTGGTATACCAGCACAATCATTGACGAACCCCTTTTCAACCACCGCAAACTTTCATGCAAACCTATTTAAAATTGGGCTGAATTATCGCTTTGATGAATAAGCATAGTGAGGTTTCTTCACGCTTCACCTTGACTTCATGCATACGTGAAGTTTTTATGATGGGTTGAGCTGCGCTTGCAAAGATCAACAAAAATAGATTAGGGTAGAATCACACTGGGCCTCAGGTCCATGGATAAACCTTCAATGGAGTTTTAAATGAAATTACGTATATCTGCTTCAATTTTATTATGTGCTTTAACAGCCCCAGTTTTTGCAAGTCCAACCCCAACAGCTTCTGCGACAGCCCTCGATCCTGGAAAATTTTATGTTGGCGCTTTTGGCGGTGGCGGCTCATCCAACCAATTCAAGGCTAGCCAATATGGTACGGTTTTCTTTACAGAAGCTGCGGGCGGCCCTTTAGCAGTCAATGCTTTTGGTAATTTAAAGAGTCAATCAGGATCATTTTTTGGTATACAACTGGGGTATCAGACGCAAGGAATAATCTTGACCCCCTCCTCGCAATGGACATTAGGGCCAGCTGTTGAATTGGAAGGATACTCGATGAGCAGCAGCTCATTTAGAGGAACACTTAACAATAATACCGACAGGATTGATGAGCATGATTTTGTAGTTTCTTATCCAATGAATAGAACCGTGTTTCTTGCAAACGCTGTTTTAAATTTTAATAACCCGTGTTTTCTATTTCATCCCTATGTTGGCTTAGGCATTGGTGATGCATTGATCAACATTTCAGGTGCAAGCGCCGCACAGATAAATCCCGCTGAACCCGGCATTAATCACTACAATACAAACGGCAGTGATAGCAATTCAGCCTTTGCTGGGCAAATAAAGGTAGGTTTCAGTTACGACATTAATCAATATATAAGTTTGTTTGCTGAATATCGCTGGCTTTATATTGCAAGCACGGATTTTACATTCGGCACAACGGTTAACCCTGTGCACCCGCCAACCAGTAGCTGGCAAGTAAACTTGGGTTCTCAAGAATATAACTTGGGTGATATTGGTGTAAGAGTTAATTTGTAAGCGTTGCCCGGATAAACAGCAAGTGTTTATCCGGGTTAAAACAAGCATTACTTCTTCTATTCGCTATGGCCTACTCCACCTCATTCCAAGATAGAGAAGTTGAATGGGGTTCAATTTTCTGACAGCATGCCCATCAGATAAAAAGCCGCCTAACCGACAATTTTTTATCTGATGGGAGTTGTATGGGATGCATTGAATCATTTTAGCCGTAAAAATATAAACCTAAATGTAGAACAGCGGTGCCCCTAGTCATTTTTTATTTAACACTACTGAATAAATATACTCGCAAAATATTTGTAGCAATTGAAAGCAAGTTCTAATTTCATTAGAATGCGATGCAATTTAGAAGCTCAATTCTATGATTTTAACAACTCACTATCCCAAGATTAATACTTCTATATTATCAATCGGCTCGGGAAATTTATTTAGGAAAAATTAGACCATGTTAACTAAACAGGATGAAAGAAACGGTCTTGTCAAAACCTCCTGGGATGCCATTCGTCATCGTGTTTTAAAAATTGAACCGCATTTTGCCAAATTAGTAGACGAAATAAACCCTGACGAATCATTTTCTTTATATCTTGCATATTATCCTTATGGCTCAATGGATGCCGATACTCAAAGCACTCTATTTCCTGATCTCAAAGGAGGTTTTTTTAGATTATCAGACGCGAATATTCCGAATGATATTCTCACTGATCTTGGTTATAGCAAAGACAATACACCCTTAGGGATGGTATTAGAAAAACAAATAGAATGCTTTGTAGATTTAAAAAGCAGAGAAATTACTATTCCTTCATTTATTTATACTCCAGGAAAATTTTTTCCTCTCACAAAAATACTCAATCAAAAAAACAGTCGAACCCATGCACCGTATAGATTACTTTGCTCCACAGCAGGAGCAAGATCAGTATTCACATTGCCGAATATTGGCTGCGCAACTAATCATGCTATGCTTCAAAGAGACTTTAAAATAAAAATACCAGCCCCTAAATCACTATATTACCATTGGCATTTATTCAAGGAGATTGTCACAAGTAGTACTATTAATTCTAACTGGCGGTGTTGCGTGATATATTTTTCCGAAAAATGGGTAGATAAATTACATAATGATAAAAGCTGGAGTGGATTAAAAGAATATTTGCAAGCATTTGCTTGGAATCAATGCGAATATGACGTAAATCGCATCCATTACGATATGATTTTCTCAATCATCCAACAAGATCGTAATTTAAAACCCAACCCTTATTTAACCGACACGGCTAAGCATTTATTTACAATTGCCCTTGGTGCGGTACCAGGTTATGCCCCAGCAATGGAAGACAGTGCACTACCTGCAGAAATACTACAAAAAGTATTTATTGAATCCTATAATTTAAAATATACACCTACCATCCTACATCCTACTCATTACAATTTTGAGACAGATAAATACCCCATTTATTATTCTCTACAAAATCCCTCAACATTGGTATTTTCACCTAAATCCAGAGAGTTGAGCAGCACTCTATATGAAATGAGAGAGCTCGAACATCTTATGAATGTATTTTCTTTTGAATTATCGCGAAATGAAGGGATGTGCTCTATTAATTCCCTAATGAACAAACTTGCGAAACAAGTAAAATTTGGTTATTTTCATAACAAGCTAGATAGCCATCAAATAATTCAGCACTCATCTAAAATACAAACACTAGATACACGATTCAACCACCCAAAAAAATCAGCTCTTTCAGGAAAAGCTAGGTTTGCTTGTGATGGCCCCTTTGCTCGCGGATGTGTCAGTATTAGCAATTAAGGTATAATCATATTTCTTAAACCAGGAGCATAAAAAGAGACATGTAGCACCTATTATCATGCTTAAAAACCAAAGCATATTCCCGCCAAAATGGTAATAAATAAAACCACCAGCCACCGGGCCCACCACTCTACTACTAGCAGATATTGCTTGAAAAAACCCCATAATCTGACCCTTTTTCTTTTTGACACCGCATTCATAACAAACAAATTGTGCCATAGCGATAAAAATCATCTCGCCTGTCGTCCAAATCAAGCAAGAAATGATTGCTGTATAGAACATAAAGGAGAAATTTAAAATAAACATTCCAAACCCCATTAAAAAAGCACCTATTCCAGCTAAAAAAATTTTATTAAAATTCTTCAGACAATTAACTAATGGCGCCTGGAAAAAGACAATCAACAAAGTGTCTAAAATAAATAAAATACTGACAGCGCTCGCTCCCATCTGTGGAAAAGTATGCTGAATATAGACTGGATACGTAACGCTTAGTTGAGAAATGATTAATCCGATTAAAAAAAGGCATAAAAGCATAAGAAAAATAATTTTTTTATTATGATATTTTTTTATTTCTAAATTAATATCAGATGAAATATTTTTTTGTATAGCAAACAATTGTGTATCAACAACAAAAAAATTAAGGTATATGCTAGAAAAAATTAAGGTAATACTAGAAAAATAGAATAATGCATGGAATTGATTAACATCTAGAATACCGATCATGATCCCAGATACGCCCATCCCCAAGTTTGAAGCTGCACGAGCAATATTAATACTCTTTAATCTCATCTCTCCATTATTTTGGCATTGCTTTAACATCCAAACATTATTAGCAGTCATAAACCCATAGGTGCAAAGTCCAATAATAAACATATTTAACATTAAAAGATTTTTATCTTTTAATTGCGTAAATAAAAAAAATGCTATTGACTGCATCAATAGACTCGCTATCGATATTGTCTTTGTTGATAAATGATCTGATAATTTACCTGCCAAAATACCGCCAAAAATCGTACCTACCCCATAAAGAGAAAGAAGTAATCCCGTATTTGCGATTGAAATATGCAAAATATTAACAAAGTATAACGATAGGAAAAAACAGATCCCTGTTGCCAATGATTCGATAAAAGTTAAACAAATGCTTTGCCAGCACTGCTTGGATAACTCAGAGTAATTAGCCAAATATTTTTTAAATAGCGTATTCATGCT
Organism: uncultured Coxiellaceae bacterium; assembly: GCA_964449125.1. Classification (GTDB taxonomy): domain Bacteria; phylum Pseudomonadota; class Gammaproteobacteria; order DSM-16500; family DSM-16500; genus Aquicella. The sequence goes on from CAYUYG010000057.1 coordinate 6,564, forward strand.
TTTCATTTTTATTTCGACTTTTTAAACTTTACAAATCATCAACATTTATATCTAATTCTTTCAACATTTCGATATCGTAAGTGTTTTCTTTTCGAGGAGGAACATACAAGGTAGAAATACGAGAAAAATTGGCATCCGGCAATTGGCTTAAATGCATACGCTGGATAGTGGGTTCAAGCAAGGGGTATTGAGCAGCTTCATACAAAATTACCTCATGATTTAATTCATAAAAATTACTTAAGTATTTCACCAGTAATCGAGCCCCTTTTTTATTATTATGCATTTGAGGATTACTCAAAACTCCAATAATATCAACTTGCCATAATATTAAATGGCCCCTGGGATCAAATCTCCGCTTATAAAGCAAAAAGTCTGTAGCTTCAAATGAATGACAACCATTAGTACCGGGATCGATTAATAAATCGGCAAAAAGACAATCTTCAGATGAAATACCTGGTAGTAATTTCGCATAAAACCCTTCTAATTTTGCTAACCTTACTGCATCAAGCCCTGGTTGCGCAAAAACACCGGGATGCCCGTAAAGCACGACACAAACATGCTGTTTTTCTCGAAGTATTTCTAAAATATAGTTTGTAATTGCACGGTAACAATCTTTACGTAAAACATATTTAGTGTATAAAAAGTCCAACGATTCTGAATTTGAATTTGTATCCAATATCCATTCTTTAATCGCTGGTTCATTAACAAGAAATAAGACTTTGTCAGATTGCTTAAGATAAGCACTGACTTCAACGGTGATGTGAGAAAAAAACTTAATCCCAGTTCCGACAACTACTAATGAAGCATTTTTCATTATATAAAATTAACACAATTTGATTAGCGTTCAAGACAGACAACTTTGTCTCTATCAGGAAAATTGACAACATCTCCACCTAAAATACGTCTAAGTTCAGCATTGTTATTCGTCAAAAATGCCTCACGAACATTGGCAGGTTGACTCTCAATATATTCTAAAATTGAAATCCTGTGATGAGCATTTTTAGCAAACTTTTTGAGTAATGCAATAACATGCATACCTAGTCCTTTCTATAAAAATTTTGGCGTAGAATATCTGAATTTATACAATTTGTCATATATAAAAACTGTAATCAAGGTATTCCATCAAGAATTTACATAATTGCTAAATTACGTAGCCAGCTCCCTAGCATAAAATTGTTGACAAAATTACGATCGCCCAAGCCTCCTGTAAAAAATTGATATGTTGCAAGTAGACTAGACTAATCCGCATTTAACGCGGGAAAAGAAGTGCGACTCCGGCAAATTCTACAAAAACTCCGGTATACATTTTTTCTCACATTGACAATGAGCTTGTCTTACTCTTCAATGTCTGGGAATTCTATGGAATCAGGACATTAAAATGGATAAAACAGTAAATATTTTAGCAATAACGGCAAGTATCATCATTAGCGCCCTACCTATGGCTGTAGAAGGGTCTGGATTAACATTGCGGAAAACACCATCAGAGCCCGTTGCTGCGCAACCCGGATTGGTTTGATAATTTGACGTTGCCCACGCAGAACCTGTATCGATACCAACATACGTACCGCTGAAAGGTGCGCCTGCTGTCCACTCTCCGTGCTCGTGCTGGGTTCGTCATGAAGGAACAACTCTTATTCTATGCTACCGGCGGTTTGGCTTTTACAGACTTTAAACTTTTGTCAAGTTACAATGACAACGCAATAGGCGCTGGTTTTCCTGGCGGCGCCGGCAGCTCACAGAAATCAAACTTTAAAACAGGCTGGGTACTGGGTGGCGGCGT
>CAYUYG010000058.1:0-8293 GCA_964449125.1 uncultured Coxiellaceae bacterium
TGTGATAAGAGGCTGTCAGGACCTTCTCCTGACAGCCTCTTTATCAATTATTCCCAATATGATTTTGTACCGTAATATTGAGCGATACTTTTATCCCATGTTCGATCAGCCATATCAGGCCAATTATCTTTATCAAACCCAGGGGCATTCTTTAATTTGTCTTTATCAACGTTCAGAACAAAACATTCCTTGTTCGAGTCGTAGCTGATAGCATTCCAGGGGATAGCAAATAATTTTCCACCTAACCCTAAAAAACTACCAGAACATAAGACGGCGTAAGCAGTTTTTCCAGAAACTTTATCTAACATAATCTCACAAATTTCTCCTAAATCTTCATCCGCAAGATTTATAACACTAACACCAATAACTTCATCTTTAGCTCGAACGACATTAGTTTTATGTTTCATATTAAAGTTCTCCAGTAGTTATAAATTTGTTAATTTATATTCTAGTTTTGTTTGATGGCTTCGAATTGCTAAGAATACGAATTAATTTTCTCTCAGTATTTAATCACAATGTTATTTTAGAAAATATGATTTTTATCATAAAAACTATATATCTAATTTTTCTATAATAAAGATTATATAAATTTTAAAGAGATATATAAAAGTTAATTGAAAGCAGAAATGAATTCAGAAGGCTGTTGAAGTAGTAACCGATAAAGCTTATGTTATACTTACTGGCACATGTGAGCACATCCAAGTAAAATTCTTTAGAAAGGAAGAAGTAATGTTAGTAACTAAAAACACTTTTTTATCGTATTTGAACGCATATAGTAAAGAAGTGACTTTTATCACATTATTAAAAGTAGCTTTTATTGCAGCAATAATTATTACTTTGGTTTACTTTATAATTAAATTCAAACGCCGAAATAAACATTTCTCTGAGAATTTATTAGCTTTATATGGCGCAGCAAAAAAACCATTATTTACTATTATTATCATCTATGCTTGTTATTTTGGCATATTAGGGTTTGAAAGTTATTATTCAGAAAAACTAAGCGGCCAAGCAAAGGAGATGCTTGGCTACCTGCTCGGAATGAGTGAACTACTTGCTATTATTTGGCTGGCTTCTAATCTTATAACACTTGCGAAGAAAAAATTATTGCGTTGGGCTATTGATACTAAGCACACGGCCATTCAGCTAAATTTACCAGCTATCAGTGATAGCTTTAGCGCAGCTGTTTTTTTGTTGATGCTTAATTTATTTGTTCCAGCCTTATATTTGCGCGGCATTGCATCTGAAATTATGGAAAAAACACTTAAAGTTTTATTCATTATGACTTTAGGTTGGATCTTCTTACAAATTGTAAATATTTTAGAAAATATCATCATTAACCGCTATGTTACTCAAAATGAGGATTTAATTCTTACCAGAAAAATACGTACTCAAGTTACCATTTTGAAACGCATTTTGTATGCAATGATCGTTATTATTACTTTAGCCACTACATTAATGGTATTTGATAGCGTAAAAAGTTTAGGTGCAGGTATTTTAACCACAGCGGGTTTAATTAGCGCGATTGGCGCCTTCGCTAGCCAACAAACATTAGGACGTTTATTTTCAGGTTTACAACTTGCTTTTACCCAGCCCATCCGTATTGGCGACACTGTTATTATTGATAACGAATTTGGCCAAATTGAAGAAATAAACCTGTCTTATGTAACCGTAAAACTCTGGGATTTACGGCGTTTAATTAAACCTACGGATTACTTCACCAATCAAGGTGTACTCAATCTAACGCGTGAGTCTAGCCAATTATTAGGGACTGTCTTTATTTATAGTGACTATACATTACCAATTGATTCCGTACGTAAAAAATTCATGGATTTTTTACACGTATCGAGTTATTGGGATAAAAATGTAAGTGCTTTAGAAGTGACAGATATTACTGAGAAATGTATACAATTACGCGCATTAGTAAGTGCGGAAAATTCCAGCATGTTATGGAAATTACGTTGTGAAATACGTGAAAAACTCGTGACCTATATCGTCAATCACTTTCCACACTGCTTGCCCATTACGAGAGAAATCAGTCCACCTCTTGCTAAAGAAGGCTAAACAGCTTCTTAATAAAACCATAAAGATATGGACTCTCTTCTAGCTATGCTGATTAGCAGATCGCGGCCTAAATTCACGAAAAGCAGCTCTATAGTGTAACTTCGTTAATAAATTTTCTAGAGGAAAAAATAGTTACAAACTTAAATACTGGCTCGTTCACTGCAAATAATATAAAATATAACACTTTAAATTTATAAAAAATAAATTTTTATACGAATACGAGAGGATTTATTATGCTTAAATATAAGTCTAAAGGAAAACCTACAGCAACAGAGATAAAAGAAGATTCCGCAATAGCCATTTTTTTTATATCACTAATTATTTTGAGTTTAGTAGCTATGATTTTTCATGCTGTAATGAGTTAACTGATCTTAAATCTATCTAGTCATTAAAAAGGCCTTTTTAAACATATTGATTTTTATAAGCAATAATTACCTAGGTATTGTAATTATCTCAACACATTTTGCTAAGATGTTTTGGCACAACATATTCCTCTATGATTAAAGGAGGTCGAATTTATCTATCTATAAGGAGAAATATTACTTTTAGTAATTTATCTTAATAATAAAAATTCCATTTTTAAACTATTTAAGATTGATTTTATATTTTTGCATTTCCATACCCAATTTATTTAGTTCTACTTTATTTAAATACCTGCTCTATAAGCTATGTAAAAATATTACACTGCAATAAAACCGTTGGTTAGTTCTTACAAACTTACGTAGGATTATTCAATATGAATGCTTAAGCTGTAGTCACTCCTTGAGTACCCTCTACAGCATTTGGAATAGTAATGAATTGATAATAATCATTTTAATATTATGAATTTTATGTAAAACTTTTGTTTCACTGTTTCAACAGCGTTACAGTAAAATTAAACATTAGATGTAATTTAACTTTAAAAACTTTGTTTCAAAGGAGAAGTTTATGGGAAAATATATCATTGCATGGATATTGGGTGTTCCACTCAGTATTTTAGCCTTGGTTTATCTTGTTTCACATATGTTTTAAACAAAAGGAATCTAACATGAATTCAAACACCTCTCCTATTCTTGCAAAATATCCTGAAAAAATGCACAGGTCTCTTTCTTGGTCAGCAATATTTATGGGTGCTTTTTTTGGGATTGGCCTCAGCTTTCTTTTAAACTTGTTTGCTGTGGCGATCGGTTTATCGGCTTTTACAACCGCTACTCCTCAAACATTAGCAATAGGTGGTATTATCGGGTTAATCATAATAGCCGTCTTCTCGATGGGTATCCTAGGTTGGATTGCTGGATATTTAGGAGCAACTAAAAGATTATGCGATCATAGCGGATTGCAATGTAATCATGGTTGTATTTATGGATTTGGCGCCTGGTGTGTTGCATTAATTTTAAGTATTTTATTAGCCATGCCGACAAGTAATTTCATTTCGCGAACGGTTCGTGCAATTAATCCCACCATTACCAAGCAGATCTATAATAAATCTTTAGTTTCCGACAATATAAGCAATTCTGTATCAATGGAGGGTTCGACAGCAGCTCAACGTCAACTCCCTAATACGAATATTGCTATAGATACTGACACTCATAAAGCTATAACTATGGCTACATTCATTACATTTCTTATGTTTTTTATTGGCGCACTTTCCGCTAGTATTGGCGGACATTGCGGATATAAACGTTACGTAAAAACAGAAGAATAACATAAATTAAAGGGGGCACCATCGCCCCCTTTTGTATTGCGTGTTCCAAACAAAAAATTATCTACGATCAACGAATATACATACTGAAAATTACTGAGTGATTTCTGTTTTAGTATTACTCCCAATTTTTAAAGTTTCCAAATGTGACTAATATAGAAAATCACCTTCAATCGCTTTTGTCATCTTTTAGGAGTAAGACCATGTCAGAAAATCAAAATAAAGATCGCAATAATCAACATAATAATCCTAACGACCGCCAAAATAACCAAACCCCCAATCAAGGTTATGACAAAGAACCTAATCAAAATCGTCCAGAAAACGAAAAAAACAGAAACAACAACCAAGATAGTTAGGTCTAATTTCTTTAAAGCCTTTTATTTTATTACGAAGCTTTGGAGAATGATATGGAGACCCCCTTATGCCTCGCGGATCAAAATCTAGTTACACTGAGAAACAAAAACGACAAGCGGAACATATAGAAAAATCTGAACAAAAAAGTGGGCGCTCAAAAAAAGATTCAGAACGAATTGGGTGGGCTACTGTAAATAAGCAAACTGGTAGCGGCCTAAAGAAAAAACCTAGAAAAAAAGCCAAAAATAAATAACTTATTAAGGAAATTCTATATGAAACAGAATAGAAATGTAGTTAAAGCAAAAGATGAAGTAATAGGCGTAGATGTTAAAAATCCCGCAGACGAAAATTTGGGCGAAATTTGTGAAGTAATGTTAGACAAAACTTCAGGTAAGGTAGCCTATGCAGTATTAGACTGCGGTAGCTTTCTCGGAATGGGTGGAAAATTATTTGCTTTACCATGGAATGCTATAAGTTATGACCCAAATAAAGAATGTTTTATTCTTAATGTTGACAAAGAAAAACTAAAAAATGCTCCAGGGTTTGACAAAGATCATTGGCCAGATATGGCCGATCGAAACTGGGGTGAAACCATATCTGAGTATTATGGTGCTAAATCTTATTGGGAATAAATGATCGGGTAGTATGCCAGAAAAAAATTCTGGCATACTTCTTGCCGCTACTTAAATTTCTCTTTAATCTTTATTTAAAGCCAAAATGAGGTGCTTGATGATTATAAATTCCTATCCACGATGGATATAAATGAGCTGGCCGAAGTTTAATAGTTTTTAAGCATGCGATAATAGTGGAAACATTAATTTGCTATTTTCAAATAGGGTAGTTTTGTTTTTCTGAATAAAAAGGACATCATCTCCTGAAATTTCTCTAACCTCGTATGAACTGCAATCCTTAGGGGTAAATCCTAGTACAACTTCATCCAATTGATCATTTATGAAAGAATCTATTACTTTATCTAGCGCTACTTCTGACTTACAGAAAACGCCCCATACATGAAGTCTTTTAGCATTGATAGATGCAACTACGATTGAATCGGACTCTTTTAGGTAATAGACATGATCTTTTAAGAATGAAATGCAATAAAACATCACTAAGTCAACATTATCTGCTATTGATATTTTACCTAACGCTGCAGAATGTTTAGCGTAGTCATAAAGCATATCTCTATTTGATTGTGTCGCCATGTTTAGTTTTTCTAGACTATTTGAATCCGCTTTCGTCTTATTTATTGACTTAAAATGTTCATATTCTTTAATTTGGCGGAAACCAAATTTTGGATAAATTCCTAACACTGATTTATTTGCAAAAAGATAAGCTAATTCACATTTATTGCGCCATTCTTCTAATACCCTTTCCATAAGAAACCGGTTTAAATTTCTCTTTCGATAATCTTCATCTGTCATGACAGTACCGATTTGGATGTAGTGATGTCTTTCTCCAAGAATATTGAAATCCATGATATTGACAGAAACATTCGCAACCGCTTTTTGTTCGTCAAAAAGTGTATAAGGGATATAATTCGCATTCCAATAGCCAGCCTCATACCATCCCTCAAAAGATAAACCAAAAACCTTTTGGGCTAAATTATTAAATGCGGTTCTACGTTTATTATCCTTCTGGTATCCAGCCAAAAATATAAATTTTTTACTTTGCAAATCCAATTTCAAACTTATTACTCCTATCCTTTATTGCAATAGAACCACCAATACATGTCAACGCATTGAATCATCAGAATTGATTGTATCCTTGATAACAATTTTCCAAAAATTAGCCATAGTCTGAGTATTAATTGTTGCACTTATAATCAGATAATACTTCATTAATAACTAGCCAAGATTTTTTGACTTCGAGGGGCTTAGCACCACACAATCCAGCACATACAATTAAAGCTTTCCATAGTGCCCACCCTCGCCCGCGTTCCCAGGTCGCATTATCAAGTGGGAGATGGTAACGAAAAGCATCGCGGCTTTCATCTTTAAAAAAAGTCCATGCAATCGCTAAATCACATGCTGGATCTCCAACCCCTATTGATCCAAAGTCAATGACAGCGCTAAGTTGCCCATTTTGTACGAGCAAATTTCCCACTGCGATGTCTCCGTGGAACCAAACCGGTGCATTTTCCCATTTAGAAGATAGAGCTATATTCCACACACGAGTTGCAGCTTCTGCGTCTATTTTATCAGCAAGCCGATCGATCGATTGGCGAGTTTCGGAATCATAAATCGACAAAAGGCTGCTCCCACGATAGAAGTTATGCGCCCCACTGCCGGCATCGATCTTTTGGAAGGCAATCAGAAATTGTGCAAGATCAACAGCAAATTTCGAAAGATTATGTATGTAAGCTTTTTCCGCGGTATCACCATCTAGCCATTTATAAATTGACCAACGCCAAGGATATTCGTGAGTCGGCATACCTTGTGCTAAAGGTGTCGGAATGCGAAGTGGTAAAAGTGGTGCTAATTTAGGTAACCAAAATTGTTCTTTTTCTACTGCAGGAGCATACTCTTCATTACTTGGAAGTCTGACGGTCATATCTTCGCCAAGATGAAAGGTTCGATTGTCCCAGCCTCCAAATTCAACGGGTTTTATAGGAAGATGTGCCCATTGTGAAAATTGCGATGAAATAAGTTTATATACAAGTGAAGTGTCAATATAAAATTTGTCAGTGTCTGACATAAGTAACCTTGTTCGCTATAGAAGTCGTTATGAATGATCTCATATTTTATAACGTTGTCGTTAATTTACAAAGCAAGCTTTAAAATTACACAATTTTAATAAGTTAATTTGCCATTATTATCGATAAGCTACCGCTTTGAACCTATACCTATTAAAACAGTAAAAACTCACTTAAAATATAAAGTAATTTAAAAATGCAAGAATGCAGACATAACCACGTTTATTTCTCAGGAGAATTTTATGAAGGAAGTTACACCGAAGGAAAAGCTAATCATTAACGAGTGGAAAAAACGTCAGGCACAGTATGAACAAGAGAAGTTAGCATTGAAAGATGTGCTGGGTAAATATGGAATCGCTTCACGTGAATTTAATGCAGCTAGAGTGGAGTTTGAGATGCTCAAAGAAGAGTTTGACAATTTCGAGAAAGAGAATCATGATGTTTTATCTGACTATCAATTGCCGATATTCAACTCGATAAGGTAACGATTTATAATGCAGATAATAAAAAAACAGAGCGCGCAATTCACCTTTCTGCGTTGAATCAAGAAGTATTGGGAAAGGGTAAATATCAACATTTTATGCAAAAGGAAATCTTTGAACAGGCGGATGCCATTTTCTCGACGTTGGAAGGACGTTTAACGCATCAACAGGTTCTCACAGATAGCTTTGGCGTTAAGGCCAATGAAATATTTAAGCATATACGTCACATACAGTTGGTTGCATGTGGAACAAGTTATCACGCGTGTTTGGTAGGGAAATATTGGTTAGAAGAAATAGCTGGTATATCATGCCAAGTCGAAATTGCTAGCGAACACCGATATCGTCATCATGTTATTGAACCTAACACATTATTTGTAGCCCTCTCTCAATCCGGTGAAACTGCCGACACATTAGCAGCTCTGCGCCAAGCAAAAACATTGAATTTTACAGCGACACTCGCTATATGTAATGTAGCTGAAAGTTCATTAATACGTGAGTCGGACTTGGTTTTAACGACAAGAGCTGGACCTGAAATAGGTGTTGCCTCCACAAAATCATTTACTACCCAACTCGTTGCATTATTTTTATTAACAATAGTTTTGGGTAGAAATAATGACATAGATGCTCACCTAGAAGCGAAGTTAGTTAAGTTGCTTGCAGCCATCCCTGAACAAATAAGAAAAACACTTGCATTGGATATAAAAATCAAGGCTTTAGCTAGGAAATTCATTGACAAGACGAATGCATTATTTCTTGGGCGAGGCATTCAGGTTCCTATTGCGATGGAGGGCGCGTTGAAGCTTAAGGAAATTTCTTATATTCACGCAGAAGCTTATGCTGCAGGTGAACTTAAGCATGGCCCAATTGCATTGATTGACTCTGAAATACCGATAGTAATGTTAGCTCCATTGGATGATTCCCTTGATAAACTTAAGTCAAATTCGCAGGAAATCTTTGCGCGTGGTGGCAAACTTATTATTTTTGCAGATGAAAAATCCGGCTTTGAAAATAACGATCAAGAGA
>CAYUYG010000059.1:0-5802 GCA_964449125.1 uncultured Coxiellaceae bacterium
TTTCTTTCAAAAGTTAAGCCGCAGCTTCACCCGTTGTTTCAATTGGCTCAATACTGACTTGGCGTTTACGTAATGCGCCTTTCACAGCGAATACGACACGGCCAGGCTTTAATGCGTATAAAGTATGGTCTTTACCGATTCCAACATGCATTCCAGGGTGGAATTTAGTACCGCGTTGACGAATGATGATTTCACCTGCGCCGACAACTTGGCCGCCGTAGCGTTTAATACCTAAATACTTAGGATTAGAATCGCGACCATTACGTGTACTACCGCCCGCTTTCTTATGTGCCATTGCAAAAAACCCCTATAATAGACCGCTAAACTACAAGCTAGGCCTGAATTTTTGTAATCTTAACTTCTGTAAAATTCTGTCTGTGTCCTTGCCATTTTTCATGGTGTTTACGACGACGGAATTTAATAATATGAATTTTTTTATGACGACCTTGCGAAACAACCGTCGCGGAGACAGTGCTGCCATCTAAAAATGGACGTCCGACTTTAACTGATTCGCCTTCGCCAACCAATAAAACCTTATCAAAATTGAAATCTGCACCAATATCTTCTGGTAAAGATTCAAGTTTCAGGGTATCGCCCTCTTGAACGCGGTATTGTTTACCGCCACTTAAAATTACTGCGTACATTTGCACTCCAACGCTTTCATTTCATGGATACTAAAAAGAGGGGTGATTATAGTTAATTAGCAATACCACTGCAACTACTTTGCCGTAAACCGGCTCCCCAACTCCTTATTTAACCACGTGTTTTAAACCATTTATCAGGAAAAACAAAGCCACTCGCGGGAGTGGCTTTAAATCAAACTGACAGTTTATGCTGCTGCCTCTTCTTCACGACGACCAACCAGCTCAACGACTGCCATAGGTGCATTGTCACCTTTACGAAAACCGCATTTAAGAATACGCAGGTAACCACCTGGGCGGGCTTTGAAAAAGGGGCCAATTTCACTAAATAGCTTCTGGACGATATCACGATCGCGCAAACGGTCGTAAGCCAAACGACGACGATGCAAGGTATCTTCCTTCGCAAGCGTAATGAGGGGCTCAACAAATCGTCTTAATTCTTTCGCCTTTGGCAACGTTGTTTGAATCAACTCGTGCTTCACCAACGACACCATCATGTTTTTAAACATGGCCTTTCTATGGCTGCTATTGCGGCTTAAGGCTCGACCACTATTACGATGACGCATAACTAAACCCTTTTATTTGTGTTACTAAGTTAACTATTATTCGTATCTTTTTCATGAACAGATGACGGAGTACGCCAGCCGTCAATCTTAGTGCCTAATGCCAGACCATGTGCTGCCAACACATTTTTAATTTCGGTCAATGACTTCTTGCCTAAGTTTGGTGTTTTTAACAAATCACCTTCGGTACGTTGTACTAAATCACCGATGAAGAAAATGTTTTCTGCTTTGAGGCAGTTTGCGGATCGTACTGTTAATTCCAAATCATCCACTGGTCTGTAGAAAATTGGGTTAACAGAATCTTCACGCATCGATTTTTCTTGAATCGTTGGCGCAGATTGCAAATCAACAAACGTCGCGAGCTGCTGTTGGAGAATAGTAGCAGAGCGTCTGATTGCTTCTTCTGGATCTAATGTGCCATTGGTTTCAAGATCAATAATTAATTTATCAAGGTCAGTACGCTGTTCAACACGCGCGTTTTCAACAGTGTAAGCAACGCGGCGAACCGGGCTGAAGCTTGCATCAATGTGCAAAGCGCCAATGGTGGTTTTGCTGCCTTCTGCTTTACGTGTACGAATAGCAGATGGTTGATAACCACGTCCTACCATGACTTTTAAAGTCATGTTAAGCGAACCGCCTTCGTTTAAGTGCGCGATAACATGATTTGGATTAATGATGTCCACATCATGTTCGGGCTCAATATCACCCGCTGTAACAGGGCCTGGGCCTGTTTTATTTAACTTCAATGTAACTTCGTGACGGGTATGCAATCTAACTGACACACCTTTCAGGTTCAGAAGAATTTCAACCACATCTTCTTGCACCCCTGGAATTGCACCATACTCATGCAGTACTCCATCGATTTTAACTTCGACGACAGCTGCACCTGGCATAGATGACAATAAAATCCTGCGTAACGTATTACCTAAAGTATGGCCAAAACCGCGTTCCAATGGCTCAAGCGTAATCTTCGCATGAAACGGCGAAATCGTTTCGACAGCGATTTCACGAGGTGTTAAAAAATCAAATGGATTATTTTGCATGTAACAACCTCTCTATCCCAGAAGTGACTATTTAGAGTAAAGCTCAACAATTAACTGTTCTTTGATATCTGGCGGCAAGCGATCCCTGTCTGGTGTGTTTTTAAACGTACCAGCAAAAGTGGATGCATCGACTTCCAGCCAATCACAGCTTGGTCTAGCTTGCGCTAATGTCAGGGCGGACTGAACACGCAATTGCGTTCTTGCCTTTTCACGTACGCTAACAATATCACCAGGCGACAGCAGGTAAGACGGAATGTTAACAACTTTTCCATTTACCAGAATGCAGCGATGAGTAACCAATTGACGTGACTCAGCTCTTGTTGCACCAAACCCCATCCTATAAACAACGTTATCTAACCGTCGTTCCAACAGTTTCAACAAGTTTTCACCCGTTGATCCTTTCAAGCGTGTAGCTTTTTTGAAATAGTTTTCAAACTGACGCTCAAGCACGCCATATATACGACGGACTTTTTGTTTTTCACGTAATTGTAAACCGTGTTCAGTTTCGCGACCACGACGACTACCATGCTGTCCTGGTGCTGTATCTAATTTACATTTTGTATCTAATGCTCTTACACCACTAGTGAGTGAAAGATCTGCTTTTTCCCGGCGGGAAAGTTTGCAACGTGGACCTAAATACCGTGCCATTTTTAATCTCTCCTGTTACACGCGACGCTTTTTAGGCGGACGGCAACCATTAAAAGGAATACCTGTAACGTCAGTAATCAAACTGATTTTTAATCCGAGTGTGTGCAATGCACGGATTGCAGATTCTCTGCCTGGGCCTGGGCCTTTAACACGAACCTGGACGCTTTTCATGCCATAGGTTTCAATTACAAATTGACCGATCTTTTGAGCAGCTTCGCCGGCAGCATAAGGTGTAGATTTTCTCGAACCCTTATATCCGCAATGAGCGGCGCTCGACCAAGCAATCGCGTTGCCTTGGACATCTGTAATGGTCACAATCGTATTGTTGAATGTAGCATTGACGTGAACAATACCATCAGTAATTTGGCGTTTAATCTTTTTACGGGACTTAGCTGCACCTGTACTAGCCGCTGCTTTGGCAGTAGTTGTTGAGGCTGCTTTTCCTGTTGAGCGGCCGGAAGTGCCACCGGTTTCAGTTGAGTCATCATCTGTCGCGACTACTGGAACCGCTTTTTTCTCTGGGGTAGCTTCTGATGCTACTGGTGTTTTCGCCATTGTTTATACCTACCTTCTCATTTATTACTACTTACTACCCTTTCTTTTACCCTTACGTGTACGGGCATTTGTACGGGTACGTTGACCACGGACAGGCAACCCACGCTTATGGCGCATGCCACGGTAAGTGTTTAATTCGATCAGACGCTTAATGCTCATCGCGACATCACGGCGCAAATCACCTTCGACTCGAAGCTTACCAATTTCACCACGCAAACCTTCGAGTTCTGCTTCTGTTAAATCTTTAACTTTTTTAGCTGGGTCGACTTGTGCCGATCCACAGATATCTTGTGCACGCTTTCTTCCAATACCATAAATCGCAGTAAGCCCAATCACGATGTGCTTCTGCATTGGTATAATTACGCCTGCAATACGGGCAGCCATTAAATCACTCCTAACAAATACTTACAATCAAACCGAATAAATATCAAAAAGCGCATGAGTGTAATATTCAATTACAAAAAAATCAACCTTGTCGTTGCTTATGACGCTTCTCTTTGCAAATGATTCGAACGATATTTTTACGGCGAATCACCTTGCAATTTCGGCAAATTTTCTTAACAGATGCACCAACCTTCATAGTTCACTCCAAACAAAAATTGAAACACTACCTTAACGAAGGGAGCCTAGGCCGCCGCCTCGCAAATTGGCTTTTTTTAACAAAGACTCATATTGATACGACATAATATGCGCCTGAACTTGTGCCATAAAGTCCATCACGACAACAACGATAATCAACAAGGACGTACCACCAAAATAAAAGGGTACATTCCATGTCAAAATCAGGAACTCCGGAAGCAGGCAGACGAGTGTAACATAAATTGCGCCCGCTAGGGTTAATCGAGTCATTACCGTATCAATATAACGGGCAGTCTGCTCACCCGGGCGAATACCGGGGATGAAAGCCCCTGATTTTTTTAGGTTTTCTGCTGTTTCTTTCGGATTAAACACTAAAGCCGTATAAAAGAAACAAAAGAATATAATACCCGCGCCAAACAATAACATGTGTAACGGCTGGCCTTGTTGTAGGGCAACACTTAAAGACCCTAACCAACCCATACCCTTGCTGCTACCAAACCACTGAGCAATGGTAGCCGGAAACAATATCAAACTGGATGCAAAAATCGGTGGAATAACACCTGCCATATTAATTTTTAATGGCAAATGGGTCGTTTGAGCTGAATAGACCTTCCCGCCTTGCATACGCCGTGCATAGTTAATCGTTATTCGCCTCTGCGCACGTTCAACATAAACGACAAACGCTACTACACCTACAATTGCCACCAGAATCAGCAGCAAAAAGATAACCTGGAGCTGACCTTCTCTAACTTGTTCAAATGTACGACCGAGTGCTGCTGGCAGACCTGCAACGATACCTGCAAAGATAATCATTGAGATACCATTACCAATGCCACGCTCCGTCATTTGCTCACCTAACCACATCAAAAACATGGTGCCGGTGACGAGCGTTAATGCTGTCGTAAAATAGAACGACAAGCCCGGTGCAATTGCTACATTGTGTGCCACCAACATTTTTGACACACCAACCGCTTGGAAAGCAGATAACACAACTGTTCCATAGCGCGTGTATTTATTGATCTTACGCTGTCCTGCCTCACCTTCTTTTCTAAGTTCCGCTAACTGAGGTGAAAGCACCGTCAATAACTGAACAATAATCGAAGCTGAGATATACGGCATGATACCCAATGCAAAAATGCTGAAACGCATTAATGCACCGCCGGAGAACATATTAAACAAGCCAACAATATTATTTTGTTGGCCAGTAAATAATTCCTGCAAGCGAAGCGGATTCAAGCCGGGCACAGGAATGTACGAACCAATTCGAAATACTATGATGGCTAGCAATACAAACAGTAACCTATATTTTAAATCGGCAAATCCACTTGAATTTAAGCCTGTGCCGCGTCTACCTGTTGCCATTATGTTATCCTTCGACTGTTCCCTTAGCCGCTTCAATCGCTTTACGAGCACCTGCTGTCACAGGAACGCCGCGAATAGTCAGTGCACGTGTTACTTCACCCGAACCAATGATTTTAACGTCTTTGGTATTAGCGCGAACAACACCAGCCGCGATCAATGAAGATAAATCCACGATCTCACCTTCAACCTTGTTTAAGTCAGAAAGATAAACTTCTTGTCTTAACAAAGCAGCCTGAGAACGGAATCCTGATTTAGGTATACGTCTTTGAATAGGCATTTGACCACCTTCAAAGCCAACCTTGTGATATCCGCCTGCTCTAGCCTCTTGACCTTTGTGACCTTTGCCACATGTTTTACCTTTACCAGATCCAATACCGCGACCTAATCGCTTGGATTTTGTTTTAGAACCTG
>CAYUYG010000059.1:5812-8218 GCA_964449125.1 uncultured Coxiellaceae bacterium
TCACCAAGCAATTCTTCAACCGTTTTGCCGCGTTTAGCAGCCATGTATTCAGGTGGAGTAATACTTGCCAAAGCTTTTAGGGTTGCTCTTACAACGTTGATCGGATTAGTTGATCCACCAATCTTGGCAAGAACGTTTTTAATACCGATAACTTCAAATACAGCACGCATAGCGCCGCCTGCGATAATACCAGTACCTTCTGAAGCTGGCTTCATGAATACGTGGGTCGCACCGTGCTTACCAGTAATCTGGTGATGTAAGGTACCATTTTTCAACACAACGTGGTGCATGTTCTTGCGAGCATTTTCCAGTGCTTTTTGAATGGCAACAGGAACTTCGCGCGCTTTACCGCGACCGAGACCTACACTACCATGGCCATCGCCAACAACGGTGACTGCAGCAAAGCTGAAAATCTTACCGCCCTTAACTACTTTTGCATTACGCGCAACGGCAACGAGCTTCTCAACATAACCATCACTTTTTGTACTTTGATCATAACTTGCCATATGTCACCCTTAAAATTCCAAGCCAACTTCACGCGCAGCATCAGCTAATGCTTTAACACGGCCATGAAACGCAAAACCTGAACGATCAAATGCAACTGCACGAATACCTGCTTCTAAAGCACGTTTCGCAACCAACTTGCCAACTTCTTTAGCCGCATCAACATTACCAGTTTGCTTCAATGTATCTCTTAATTCTTTATCCAAGGTAGAAGCACAAGCGATAGTTTTTGAACCGTCGGTCGTCGTTACCTGCGCGTACATATGACGCGAAGTTTTATAAATGCACAGACGAGTCGCTTCAATCTGACGAATTTTCATTCGTGTGCGCTTCGCTCTGCGTAATCTGGATAATCTCTTCGTCGTTATCATTACCATCTCACCTATATGTTATTTCTTCTTGGTTTCTTTAAGCTCGATTACTTCATTTGCATAACGCACGCCTTTACCTTTATAAGGTTCTGGGCCACGTACGCTACGAATTTTTGCAGCAACCAAACCTACCAATTCTTTATTCACACCTTTCACAATAATTTCTGTTTGTGTTGGTGTTTCAATAGTAATGCCTTCAGGGACATTAAAATCTGTAGGATGTGAAAAACCCAAACTTAAAGCTAAAACTTTACCTTTAGCTTGAGCACGATAACCTACACCTACTAAAACTAATTTGCGTTCAAAACCAGCGGTAACACCTTGAATCACATTCGAGATATTAGCACGCGTTGTACCCGCAATAGAGCGATACAATTTATTGTTTGGACCAGTAATAATTTGCTTGCCATCAGTATTGGGCTGCACTTTAATTTCGCCCTTATCAACACTTACGTGCACGTACGGATGCAAGGTTATTACTAACTGACCTTTTGGGCCTTTTACCGAAAGCTTATCATCGTGAAGCTTAACTTCAACGCCAGATGGGACGGCAACAGGTTTTCTTCCAATTCTTGATGTTAATACTGATGCTGACATAATTAATTCCCACCCTATTCAACAGTACACAGCACTTCGCCACCAACATTCTGGGCGCGTGCAGTTTTATCTGTCATGACACCTTTTGGTGTTGAGACAATCGCAATTCCTAAGCCACCGCGTACAACTGGCAAATCATTGCAGCCTTTGTAAACACGAAGAGCTGGACGGCTAATGCGGTCGATCTTTTCGATAACTGGACGACCTTGGTAATATTTCAGGGTCACTTCGATATTTTTTTTGTTTTCTTCAGCGACAACTTCGAAGCTATCGATAAAACCTTCTTCTTTCAGAACGCGTAAAATTTCATTTTTAAAGCTCGAATGAGGCATGCGAACTTTCTGGATCCCCATAGCCTGGGCATTCCTCATGCGTGTTAGCATATCTGCTACTGGGTCTTGCATTGACATCTTCAGTACCTCTGTATTCTATGTGTTACCAACTTGCCTTGTGCATGCCAGGGACCATACCGTTGATGGTGGCAGCCCGCATATGCAATCTACACAAACCTGTTAACCGGTTATACGCACGTGGACGACCGCACAGCTTGCAACGGTTACGTCGACGGGTTGGACTAGAATCACGTGGGAGCTTCTGCAATTTTTGTGCAGCTTCCCAGCGATCTTTGTCACTTAAATTGATATTACTTACAGCTTCTCTCAGCTCATCGCGCTTAGCACGAAACTTATTAACGAGCTCTACACGCTTTGCGTTACGGTTTCTAACTGATTTCTTGGCCATGTCCTTAACTCACTTCTTTCTCTCTAAAAGGAAATTTAAATGCCTGCAAGAGAGCAAACGCTTCTTTATTTGTTCTTGCTGAGGTCGTAATGGTGATATCCATACCGCGGAGCGCGTCAACTTTATCATATTCAATTTCTGGGAATACGATTTGCTCTTTAATACCTAAACTGGAATTCCCTCTGCCATTCAA
>CAYUYG010000060.1:0-5567 GCA_964449125.1 uncultured Coxiellaceae bacterium
TAGTCTGTAAAGTTAAAACCCAGAGCTTGATGGTCTGTGCTGCATTCCCAATCACGCTATTCACACCCCATGTTTAATATGTTTAAATGAGCGTCTTTTGAATGCGTTGAGCCAAGGAGAAAGGTATGAAAAAATTTTGTTTATCTATGTTAGCTGCCAGTCTGCTTTTTACTATTTTTTCTGCTCATGCTGGTAATCGTGCAGGTGCCGTTACCGCTTCGGTGGGCGCCGGTTATGACTTCTTGTCCTCGCAACGCCTTATGGATAATGCATTCGTTCCCTATATTGGCCTCGGGTATAACTTCACTCAGCGCTGGGGCTTTGAAGGTTTGTTGGGAAATTTTAATACCAGTTTTAAAAAGTCTGTAGATGTTCATCGGCAAATAAGTGGATTAATGTTGGCACTCGATGGCGTGTATCACTTTTCGCCTTCTTATCAAATCATTGAGCCGTACGTGCTGGCGGGTGCCGGTATCATGGGTTTTAATCCTAATCGTAATAGTGCAAACAATGAGGGCGCGATTAATGCGGGGTTGGGTGCGGAATTTTTCTTAGATAAATCGATCGCGCTCCGAATTGAAGCGCGGGATTTTTATACCATTGTTGGCGGTAAAAATGATGTATTTTTAAATGCCGGTGTTACCTTCCTTTTCGGAGGGTGTTAAACCTGCCCTTATTTACTAAAAAGTGCGTGATTGACGCGTTCTTAGTAGATCATTATCAGGTAATCCTGGACTTGGGTCCAAATGTGAGTTGTTGGATGCGTAGGTTGTTGTGAAGCCGTTTGCATAAGCGGATCCTTGAGAACTGGGTGATCTTTTTCCTTTACCAAACGCAGAAGCCTCTGTTACTGCAGGACTCAGGCCTTGGGTAGGTTCTTCTCGGCGGTCGCCAGTTGGTCTTTGTCCTGGCGAGAATTCCGTGGCAGGACTAGTTGGTTGTCGCGCAAATCCTTCTCTCTTTTTTTCGTAATATTCACCCAGTGCTTTGTTAGTTGCAACTCGATAGCATAAGGCTAAATCTTCAGGATTTTGGGCGTTGCGTTTTTTGATTTGGTAAATAGTCCAAGCAATGGGTCGCATTAACCAGGAGACAGGTATGGTTTTTTGTAAATTGGAGACGACCCCAAATTGTTTTTGTACATCTTTTAGCGAAGGAAGATTGTCATTATACCGGAGTTCTTTGGCCGTTTTAAATGCATCGAACATTTCACGGCCGCGTGGGTGTTTCACCATTTCATAAGAAAGTTTGAGTTGATATAACTTAGCATTTTTTTCAGCTTGCGGGAGTCCTTCAGCTGCAATCGCTGTTTGGGCATCGACAAAACGTTTGTGTAATACTATTTTTAAATCGCGCTTATTTAAAAACCCCAATAGGCGAGGCTTTCCTAATTCCATGTTGATTTCTGCTTGCGTGATTTTTAGCAATGCATAAGGATTAAATGCTTGCTGAGTTATTTTGCCGTCAGTATCTTTTACACCTTCGAGTGCTTCATAAGCCATTTTTTCTTGCAAGCGATGTTTCGCAATCGTTTTTACAATTTTCATAGTGATCATTGTTGCAGAAGCGGCCATTAACACACTAAACAAGATGGCTGCAGCGGGACCCGCCGTGAAGGGATTTGCCAGTAAGGTCAATGTTCCCAATGCAAGCATTAAAGGAATAATGACGGCCGTGATAGTGGCAAGCGCACCGGTCTTAACAAGTTTATTCACTAAAGTTAATTTGGCTAAAGGAGTGAGCGGAATACCTTTCAAGTGATCGCGAAGAGCAGCATAGGCGCTTCTTGCAAGACCGTAGGCGGTAAGACCAGTATAAATGGCCATTGCACCCGTAAAGAAAAATGGTGCAAACATAGCCGCTTTAATAAAACCAATAAAACTGATCTCGAGAAACTCAAGAAAGAAATTGGACACCAGTGGCGCCATGATTAATGCCGTGGCGGTGGTGATGGCAGATAAGAAAACAGTTTTATGTTTCCAATCTATCAATGGGTTTAATAGAATTTTGCCAAGGTTATAAAGGTAACCTGCTGGAACCATAACGATGGGAAAAAGAAAAATAAATCCAAATTGAGCGATAAGTTGTGGAAACCAGGTAATGAAAGTCATCAAGTTGTTAATTGCTGCTTCAGTACCCTTTTGTAAAAAGTGACCAAAAGTGCGGATTAAATTATAAAAACCATATTCACCGGTGTAAGTTGTTTCGTCGTAATTTTTTTTATTTTGGCGAAGAAGACGTAAATGTTCCTCTTCGTTATTTTTATGTCGGCGAAGATGAAGTAGATGCTCATCATCTTCATCGGTTGCAAGATAGTTTTCTATATCATCATTTTGTCTTTGCATGTCCTTGGCCTTGAGTATTATTTTAATTTCACCAGTGTAGGGCAAGAAGGTTTTTGTAGATAATTTATTAATTTAATATGCATTATTAATATAAGCTATTAAGCTTAATGCACTCTTAAGTTGAAGGTAAATGGAAGGCCCTCCTGCGTGAGCAGGAGGGAGGGTAGGAGTTATTTGTTGCGCTTTGCGACAGGGATATAATCACGTTTCTGATAGCCGGTATAGAGTTGTCTTGGACGGCCTAAGCGGTAAGGATTGCTAATCATTTCATTCCATTGGGCAACCCAGCCGACGGTTCTTGCCAGGGCAAAAATGACGGTAAACATATTGGTCGGAATGCCAATGGCGGACAGGGTGATGCCCGAATAAAAGTCCACATTAGGATAGAGTTTTTTCTCGACAAAATATGGATCTTCCAAGGCGATGCGCTCTAGCTCCATGGCTAGCTTGAATAAAAGATCGTTTTGTTTACCAACCGCTTCCAGGACTTCATAACAGGTTTCGCGCATGACCTTGGCGCGAGGGTCGTAGTTTTTGTAAACCCGATGACCAAAACCCATCAAGCGGAAACTGTCTTTGGGATCCTTAGCGCGAGCAATGTATTTTTTAATATTGGCGACATCACCAATTTCATGCAGCATATTTAATACTGCTTCATTCGCACCGCCGTGGGCTGGTCCCCATAATGCAGCAATACCAGCTGAAATGCAGGCAAAAGGATTGGCGCCAGTAGAGCCTGCCATGCGCACCGTGGAGGTGGAAGCATTTTGTTCATGATCGGCATGGAGCGTAAAGATGCGATCTAAGGCCCGTGCCAGCACTGGGTCGGGCTTGGATTCTTCGCACGGTGTGCCAAACATCATATGCAGGAAGTTTTCAGCATACGAAAGGTTATTCACTGGCTGCATAAAAGGCTGGCCAATCGAGTATTTGTAACACATGGCTGCAATTGTCGGCATTTTAGCAATGAGACGAAGAGCAGAAATGGAACGGTGTTCTGGGTTTTTAATGTCCAGCGTGTCATGATAAAACGCAGACAGGGCGCCGACCACGCCGACCATGATAGCCATCGGATGCGCATCACGGCGAAAACCATTAAAAAAGTTGCGAATCTGTTCATGCACCATGGTGTGGTGGGTAATGTCATTACGGAAGGTTTCGTATTGTTCTTTGCTGGGTAATTCACCATTTAATAGTAGGTAACAGACTTCCAGAAAGTCAGATTGGCTAGCCAATTGTTCAATAGGATAGCCGCGATAAAGAAGAATACCTTTGTCGCCGTCAATAAAGGTTATTTTAGACTCGCAGGAGGCGGTTGAATTAAAACCAGAATCATAAGTGAAATAACCATCTTTAAATAAAGAGCTGACGTCAATAACGTCTGGGCCCAGCGTGCCTGAGTGAATATCGAGGTCGATGCTTTTGCCCTCGACTAATAGATTTGCCTTCTTGTCAGCCATCGGGATTCTCCATGGTCTTCTTTTATTGTAGTTCAGATAAGTTAAATGACGTGTTTGCGGCATCCTACCATAATATGCAAAGAGTTACAGTAGTTCGTGTTTTCTTCCCTCTGCCGGAGCAGGCGATTCCCCCTGGCCTTGGATCATCCGCTGAGGGCTGGGTTATATACCATGGAACTGTTTGATTTACTGAAATCAGCAGTTATAATCAGTTGTTAAAAAAATATCTTGTCTAGTTTGTAAAAGGAAAACAGAAACGTGCACCGTCCGCGACCAAAAAACCTTAACCTTTTTACCATCCATTTTCCTGTTCCAGCCATTATTTCCATATTGCACCGTGTCTCGGGCGCAGTATTGTTCCTGCTTATCCCGTTTATGCTATGGGGGCTTGAGTATTCTTTGACCGAATCTGGCTTTGCAACATTACAGGACTGGTTTGGGATAATTTATATTAAGTTATTTTTCTGGTTGTTACTGGTTCCCCTCATTTTTCATTTAGTCGCCGGCATTCGTCATCTTTTAATGGATATCCAGATTGGAACCACACTTAAAGGGGCGCGTACTACTGCCTGGCTTACTTTCATTATTTCTGGCGTGATTATTTTATTAGCAGGTATTTGGTTATGGTAAAAACAGTTCTCGGCGTAAATCATCAAGGTTTATCTGAATGGAAGTTTCAACGACTCACCGCTATTGTCATGGCCGTGTATGTCATCGGTTTAATAGCATTTTTCTGCTGTCACGCCAATTTATCTTTTGCTGAATGGCATACCTTGTTTTCACATGTGTGGATGAAGGTCATGACACTGTTGGTTTTGGTCAGTATTTTGTATCACGCCTGGATTGGTATGTGGACAATTTTTACTGATTACGTTAAGCCGTTTGTTGTGCGTGCGATTATATGCACCATTATGTTTCTTATGTTTGTTGCCTGCTTTGCATGGGGCTTATTGATTTTATGGAGTGTTTGAAATGAAAGTCGCAACACAAACGTTTGACGCGGTTATTGTGGGTGGTGGTGGAGCTGGTTTGCGTTCAGCTATTGAGTTATCTCAGTCAGGTTTAAAGGTTGCCGTTATTTCTAAAGTATTTCCAACCCGCTCCCATACTGTCTCGGCGCAAGGCGGGATTAATGCTGCGTTAGGTAACGTTGAGCCAGATGACTGGAAATGGCATATGTATGACACCGTTGTTGGTTCTGACTTTTTAGGCGATCAAGACGCTATCGAATACATGTGTAAAAATGCGCCTGCAGCCATTTATGAATTAGAACACATGGGGCTGCCATTTTCTCGCTTGGAAGATGGCAAAATTTATCAACGTGCATTTGGTGGCGCGACACGCGAATACGGCAAAGAGCAGGCGCATCGTACTTGCTGCGCGGCAGATCGCACCGGCCATGCGATGTTGCATACGCTTTATCAAAAAAACGTGCAGGCTAAAGTACAATTTTTTAATGAATGGTTTGCCATGGACTTGATCCAGACTGATGCAGGTATTGCTGGCGTCAGTGCGCTTTGCATTGAAACAGGCGAAGTCGTGTTTGTGCAATCCAAAGCAACAATTTTAGCGACTGGGGGTGCAGGACGTATTTTCCAATCAACCACCAATGCGCACATTAATACCGGCGACGGTTTCGGTATGGTATTACGTGCAGGCATCCCGCTTGAAGACATGGAATTCTGGCAGTTCCACCCCACCGGCATTTACGCTTGCGGTCCCGTGATCTGAGAGAACGGGCGGCGCAAGAGCGAGTATCCCC
>CAYUYG010000060.1:5577-8181 GCA_964449125.1 uncultured Coxiellaceae bacterium
GGACGAATGAAAATATTAATACGGGTGATGGGATGGGGATTGTTCTGCGTGCTGGATGGCCGCTTAAAGACATGGAATTTTGGCAATTTCATCCTACCGGCATCTATGGCTCTGGTTCATTAATCAGTGAAAGTGTTCGTGGAGAAGGCGGTTATCTCATCAATAAAAATGGCGAACGTTTCATGGAACGTTATGCGCCGCATTTAAAAGATCTTTCCTGTCGTGATATCGTGGCGCGTTCATCCGCCATTGAAATTCGCGAAGGCCGCGGTGCCGGTCCTAAGGGTGATTATGTCTTATTAAAAGCCGATCATCTTGGTGAAGAATTAATTAAGTCGCGCTTGCCGGGTATTCGTGAATTGGCGATTACTTTTGCCGGTGTTGATCCAGTAAAAGAAGCGATTCCGGTCGTGCCAACTTGCCATTATGTGATGGGTGGCATTCCGACCAATTATCACGGTCAAGTGTTGACGGTTGATGCATCAGGTAATGATAAAATCGTTTCAGGTCTCTATGCAGCAGGCGAATGTGCTTGTGTATCGGTGCACGGTGCTAATCGTTTAGGTGCAAATTCCTTACTTGATCTCGTCGTTTTCGGTCGAGCTGCTGGCAAGCATGTGAAAGAAAGCATTGATGGTGGTCTTGATTTATTACAAGCAAACGATGCCGATATTGAACGTTCTGTGTCTCGATTAGCGCGCTGGAATGGCAATCAGAAAGGCGAAAGCGTCGATGAAATTCGCACAGAATTACAGAAAGTCATGCAAGATGATTTTGGTGTGTTCCGTGACGAGCAGTACATGAAGAAAGGTTTCATGAAGCTCGAGGAGTTAAAGGATCGCTTGAATTATGCATCCATCAAAGACAAGAGCGAGTGCTTTAATACGGCGCGTATCGAAGCGCTGGAGTTGGATAATTTGATGGCGACAGCGATTGCAACGGCTTATTCCGCTGAAGCGCGTAAAGAAAGCCGCGGTGCGCATGCGCGTTACGATTATCCTGACCGTGATGATAAGAATTGGCTTAAACACACAATTGTATACGAAGATGGGCGCATTGCATTCCGTGAAGTGAATATGAAACCGGAAGGCATGCCGCCGATTCATTTATCCAGCAGAGAAGAAAATCACTAAGAGGATTTAGACATGGCGGACAAAAAAGGCACCCATTTTTCTATTTATCGTTACAATCCTGAAACGGATGCGGCACCGCAGATGCAGGATTTTTATATAGACTTGAAAGAACATAATTGCATCATGGTTTTGGATGCATTGCTGACCATTAAAAATAAAATGGATGAAACCATGACGCTCAGGCGTTCCTGCCGTGAAGGCGTGTGTGGTTCAGACGGCATGAATATCAATGGCAAAAACCGGCTGGCTTGTACGACTCATCTTTCCTCGCTGAAAGAACCTATTGTTATTCGACCTTTAC
Organism: uncultured Coxiellaceae bacterium; assembly: GCA_964449125.1. Lineage (GTDB taxonomy): Bacteria > Pseudomonadota > Gammaproteobacteria > DSM-16500 > DSM-16500 > Aquicella. Next base: position 7,012 of record CAYUYG010000060.1, read on the forward strand.
CGGGCTTGCCAGTCATTCGTGATTTTGTCGTTTACATGACCCAATTCTATGAGCAGTACGAAAAGGCTAAACCCTTCTTGCAAAATGACAATCCACCGCCTGCAACCGAACGCTTGCAATCGCCAGAAGAAAGAGCGAAGCTCGACGGCTTGTACGAGTGCATACTGTGTGCGTGCTGTACAACTTCTTGCCCGTCTTACTGGTGGAATCCGGACAAGTACATGGGGCCAGCCGCCTTATTGCAGTCTTATCGCTTTATTGCAGACAGTCGCGATACCCATAAAGAAGAGCGTTTGGCTGACTTAACGGACCCATTTAGTGTGTTCCGTTGTCGTGGTATTATGAACTGCGTTGATGTTTGCCCCAAGGACTTAAATCCTTTGCAGGCCATCAACAGCATTAAAGAAGAAATGCTTGAAGAATCTATCTAAAATTAAACTAACTTATTGAAAAAAGTAGTGTTAAAAATGGCCATGCAATCCAAATCTATGCAGGATCTTTGGCAGGACTCGTATCTTGCTGCCGGAAATGAAAGTTATTTAGAAAATCTTTATGAGACTTATCTATTAAATCCGGAGGATGTTGACCCGGAATGGCGTCAATATTTTGATAAGCTTTTACAACAAGTAGCCCGCAATACACCCGATGTGTCGCATGCGGCTATCCGGGAACAATTCTTGCAATTGGCAAGACAGGCAGGACGAGCGACGGCCCAGAGTATGGAAGCCTACCCCGATCAGCAGCAGGAGCGGGTCATTGAAATGATTTCGGCTTATCGCCGCTTGGGACATTTACAGGCAAATATTGATCCCTTGAGTTTATCCAAGAGCCCCTCCAATCCTGTTCTCGATTTGGCTTATTATGGTTTTACTGCGGCAGACCAAAATAAAACTTTCAATGTTGGCTCTTTTACCGGCTTGAATAAAGCCACCGCCACCCTCGCTGAAATTTATCAAGCTTTGCGCCGAATTTATTGCGGTTCGATTGGTTTTGAATACATGGGTATCAATCGTATTGATGAGGTGGAATGGGTCCGTGAACGTATCGAGCAAGGTTGGTCCAGTTTCAAACCCAGTAATGAAGAAAAAAAACATATTTTAGATCGTTTAGTGGTAGCAGATGGTCTGGAAAAATATCTCGGTTTCAAATATGTCGGCCAAAAAAGATTTT
>CAYUYG010000061.1:0-8171 GCA_964449125.1 uncultured Coxiellaceae bacterium
GCAGAACTAACAAGCGGGTGTGATTCACGCGCATTGATTAATACAAGATTACCGACCGCTTTTTTAATATTTAATGCGTGCGCAGAACTACGACATAGAGGACATTCATCATCGTATATGAGGTAAAGAGTATTTTTGTCTATGTCTTGCGTTGTCATTTACTCATTGCTGGATGCAGACTTAAATTTTAAGGACTGCAACTGTTTAGTCAGTACTTTTAAATTATTCTTTCTTGTTTGCTCGTTGCTACTTTGGCTTATTAATGTAAACGCATATGTCATGTTATGTGAGCGAGTCACTAAAAATGATGCGTCAACATTCCCAAAATACATCGTCGTTCCAGCAAATGAGGCATTGCCTAATTTCGATTTATAAGGTTTCTGACTTAAAACCTTTTGGTTCTCTCGTGTGTTTATGTATTGATATAGCTTATTAGAATCCATAAACATCGCGCTCATCGCTCCAATTGAAGCTGTTTCAAAATCTTCTAAGCTTTGGTTGCTTTCTGGACTTTTGCTTGAAACGATCACGCGCATTTGCAATTCAGCATCATTACTACTCGATGAGCCAAAAACATATCGGTAGAAACCGTCACTTTTCTGCTCTGTCTTTGATATGAGTTTTAGATTCTCAGCCAAAGAGATATCAAAATAGGGCGAATGAAATTTGTTACTCTTAGCGTAAACACACGTCGAGATGCCAAGTAACATAATTATTGATATAAGCGCATTTAATATATGGGAGGGTCTAATTGACATTATAGCTCCTGGCGAAATGGGCGCCACCCTCGTGAGTTGTCCTGAGATTATACATCAGCGCCCTGGATGTTTCACTTTGATATCGTATAATAGGGGTAATTTAAACTATACTAATGCTGGGCCTCGCAATCTCAGTCCAACCTGCAGCTAGCTAAAGCGATTTTAGATTTTAGCTGTAAATGAATGAACGATAGATTCAGATATTTTATTTAAATTTTAAAAGGTGAATCAGCTTGGCAATTAATTCAGCTTTATTGCTACATTGCAATTTAGTTTTAATATTAGATAAATAATACTCAACGGTTCTTGTAGACAACCCCAATAACTTAGCAATCTCTTTTGATGTTTTACCGCTTAGTAACAAAGAGCAACACTCGATTTGGCGATTGGATAGCAATTTAAAATCAACATCCACACCCTTTTCGATAAAATTTAATTTACCACTATGAAAAGGTAAAATAATTTTACTCTTTTCAGCAGACTTAATGAGCGCGGCTGCTTTTTCTCTAAAGTAATTAGTAAATGTTTTGAGAAAATCTAGTTTTGTGAGATAGGTATTGATAATTCCTTCATTTTCTTTTTGTGTTGCAAAGGCAAAGGTTTCTAAAGAATTGCCATTCGGTTCGAAAATAAACATGCCATGATCTATCCCTCTTGCTCTGACATTTTCATCATATTCATATTGATTTGGCAAGGTAGACCATAAAAGAATTTGATTTTTATAATTCAGTGGTGTGCTTTCTTTATTGCCACTCAGGTAATATTTATCTTTTAAATAAGAATTGAGAATTTCCTTGTTATTATAAAGATATATTCTGCTACCACTCACATCAGAGCGCATATAAGAAAAATAGGTAATACCAAACTGCTTAAGCGGTTTAATTATTTCAGTTACATCTGAACTCGACGTATAAAAAATATGATTGTTGGGTAACTGCATATATCCCTCAGAGTCTAGCAGTTCAGTTTGATTGGATTCATAATTAGTTATTATTTGTTCTTATTTTAATATCAAATATTATTGTACATTATGTACAATAAATATACAATTAACCTTGCTGCATAAATCCATAAATTATTCAGTCGGTTACATAGTATTTTTTTGATACCCCAAATAAGTTACTCGCTTAGACAGTTGAATATTTCTTAGAATATTCCCATTACGCGTGCAATTGCACGGCGAATTTTTTGTTCGGGACGTGGTTTAATTAATCGATTAAACCATAAGGATGGGCATGGCAATATTCTTTGCCTCTAGGTGGTTGATCAGAAAAATAGTAATTGAACACACAACACCGGGGTGCGTCACATAAAACTGGATTTACTCCATGCCAAGATGTTTGATTCGTTTCCATCACAATCAAGCGATTAAATAAACTTGGCACAATAATGCGATTTTTTACTGACTCATCCCATAATTCATAATTGCCGCCATTTTCTAGCTTCCAATTTGGAGATACATAATAAAGTAAATTCACGGTTTGATATAGTTTACTACTTGTATCATGCGAATTATCTAAATGTGGATTAATATAATGTCCTTTTAATAGCGCACTAATCGCTCCAGCACGCTGCGACCTATCAGGGACTTGATTTTTAATTCCTGTTATTTCTTCTATCACCGCAATTACCCTAGGATCTTGAATAGCAAAATGGAAATGTTGCAATAGCGCTGATTCATTCTTTACATAACTATACTTGAACTTTAATTTGCCAGGACTATTTAATAAACGCATTTGATTTGGTTTGGGAAAGTTAGCGTATATTCTCGCTGCAATTTCAGTTGGCAAAAAATTATCAATAGCAAAATGGCGTGCAATTTTTATAGGGTGTTCAGCAAAAAACTGTTTTTTTAAGTAATCTTTAGATTCATTTAATCGTTGAACCATTAAAGCAATTAATTGATTTTTCATTTAGGTTACGGCTTTAGTGCAGTTCGAAAAGGATTGAGTAGCCTGCGATTTTGATTGTTGCTCTCCTGCGTATTTTGTGGCGCTATGGTGTCTACTGGTAATAATTTTTTTTGTTGAAGAGTTTCTATAAACTTATTGTATAATTTTGAATTTGGTATGTTGAACGAAAAAGATAAAATATAACCCTGCGCATCTTTCACATCTTTAACAATGCAGGATTTTTCTGATACACCCTGCTCTTTCAAAAAATCATTTAACTCTTTTTTAAGCATTTCAATGTATGCAGTAACGGCATTTCTTTGTAACTCGGTTAACTTTTCAGGATCACATTTAATAATTAGCGTGCACAAACCTTTATTATCTTCGATCGTTAATAATTTGTTTTTCACCAAATCAGCGATTAGCATAAGCACTGTCATTATTGATCGAAGCGTTAACGCGTTCTGTGTGATATCTGGATGATGATCTACAGCTTGAAAAGCAAATATTGGGTGATCAGGCATAATAGTTTTTTGAGCAGTGCCAGTCGTGTCATTTGTTAAAGCACTCTTCTCTTCATTCAAATCACTGCTGCTGACGCTGCTGCCGCCAAGACAACTACATTGAAATATCGGTGCTATAATGTGTTTGCAGATTCTGCAAAAACGCTTCGCTGCAAGCTCAACCTCTTTTTTCATTTTAGCAGCATTTTTTTGTTGGTCATTATGCTTATTTGCATTTTCAATGTTCTGCGAGTTTTCTTTCATACATCACCCCGTTATTATTCGCATGGTCATATTGATAATAAATCGGGTGATAATATGAGCTCAATACAGCAAAAATACGGTAGTACCTTGAGTCATTGAAATCATTTGTATTTATTATTTAAAACGCAAGAATAATGAATCTACGCACACATGCTGGACGACCTGAAAAAATTGGATTTCATGAAACCGGCCTCATGAATGGTGAAAAGGTTGCCCTGAGCGAAGCGAAGGGCGAGGTAATGGATGTGCCGAGCAATTCCCGCCGCTTTATATTAAAATCGTAGGTTGGGCTTCGTAAACTCAGCCCAACCTACGGCTTGCTTAACCAATGTGATAGCTGCCGTCCCAGATTAAAAAAACCGTGTGCGAAAGCACGCGGTTTTTTTGCGTGGTGCGTAGACAGATTCGGATCGGTGTCAATAAGTTAAGTCTGACTCCGTTTTGGTCAATGGTGGTTATTGCATTGGCTTTCTGGAATATAACAAAACGTTGATGAACGCCACTGATTAAAAATTGATTTTTATGTTGAAGCTCATCCAAAAAAATGTAGTTAAAAATCAGCTATTTCTAATAATACAATCCCTTGGTCTAACCTTGGACTTGAGTTTAGAAAAAGTCAATTGGTAGTTTCTATTATATTCGTTCTTCCCTCCCATCAATTATAATACTCTGAATATATAAAAATTAATTTACACACAACACAGGGAAGAACTCACCATGGGCTATCGCGACGGATTGAAACTCTCATCTGCCAAACTCGATGCATTAACTGCTTTGCACAAACCTGTATCCGCGCTTCTTGGAGTTTCAACTGAGGTTGAGCTAACCTTAAATAAACTCGCTATTTATAATATTTTTGATCTGGCATCAGCACCAATTTTTATCAATGCAGCTGAAGTAACTCAAGCGGCACAAGGAGAAGGTAATTCTGCTATATCAAGAATTGGACGCGTTCCTAACAGTTTTCTTGATATAGATAGTCCTGCGACGCCTGATGCTTTAGTTGGCGCTGACATTGTCATGTTACGAGAAATTGGACCACAATTAGCCGCAGAAATTAAAAATAATCTACAAATTGAAACCGTCGGTGATTTAGGTCGATGGCCAGCATTTCGCGCAGCAAAATCCATTTTGGAAGCGACATTGCCAGAAGTAAACATAGAAGAAGCAAGTGAATTAGTTCCACGGTTTGGTGAATATCCAACAGAACGTCATTATTATAAGTCCGTTGTGATTGATCAGGTAGTAACTGGTGATACGACAGATTTAGCTGAGGCGGGCCCCATTGATATTTCGCCCACTGTTTCGAGTGACTTTGGTTTTCGTGCGCCTGCCATTGGCGCAATTTTAACGTTTGCACAATCTTGGTATGCACAAGGCATAACACTAGGTAATTTATTACATAGCGTTGCGCTTGCGCCCGGCGAAAGTACACGCATTGCAGTATATGATTGGACGCGCTCACAAGAAGCCACAGGCACGGAAAGCATTACAGAAGCAGAAAAACTAAGTAACACTTCGACGCATAACCGTGCGATCAGTGAAGTGCAAGAAGCAGTAGCACATGAAGTTCAAAGTGGATTTTCAAAATCCAGCGGTTCGTCAAACACCAGCGCGGGTGGCGGTGGATTTGGATTAAGCTTAGGGCCTTTAACCTTGGGCGGCAGCGGATCAAGTGCAACAACATCAACTAATGCGGAAAGTTTCACCTCTTCATCGGGTACTCGAGATTTATCTGCAACAATGAATCAACGAGTGTCAGACAGCACACAACAAGCCGCCTCATCGGTTAGAGATCGTCGCGCATCTATTGTTAAAGAAGTATCTGAACAAGAACATGAAACCGTATCGACACGCATCATTGCCAACTACAATCACATGCATGCTTTGACGGTACAATATTATGAAGTTATCGAAATTTATCGTGTTAACGTCCAATTACATCAAGCTGAACGATGTCTCTTTATACCAATGAAATTAGTCGAATTTAACAACGCGACCATTGAACGTTATCAAGCTGTGCTGGCTAATGCTGCCTTAACTCGACGAATTAAAGAATTACTCAGCGCAGAATTTGGTACGGTTGGAATACAGCCCACTGTTCCTATGCCACGTCCTGGAAATATTTTCGATCGTATTGCTGTCGTTGATCGTGCAGCAGCTTCTGCACGGATGCACTTATCAAGAACGTCAGCATCAACGGAAGGAACCAGCCCATCTACGCAACCAAGCACGCCTGCAGATCCAGTACGTACGCCAACGGTGATGACAGCACCTAGCATTTTCATGTGGGACAAGGATGAATTAGCGCGCGTTGCACGGTTTACCATGGTTAAGGTAACGAAACCAGGAAGTAATATTGTTCATTTACCAGGATTAGTTGAATTGAATGGCATTTCGTTTTCAATTACTGGTCAATTAGAAGGTAATATATTGCTTAGCAGTGTTCAACTGGTAACACCTACAGGTTCTACCATTGCGTTAACAGCTAACTCACCCATTGATTGGAAGCTGTCGGATGGTATTCCATTGCAAGAGATTGATCAAATTCGCGTGACTAGCACCAACACGAGTTATCTCACTGGCAAAATGACCTTACAATTAACTTATGGTAGTGCAAGCTTTCCCGTCACCTTGCCTGTGGAAATTAATCCAAACGCAACAGGACAGCAATTATTCCGCATTTTACAAAATGACACGAGCTCTGAATTACGCGTTCATCTCGAACAAAATCGCTTGCATTACAGCCAAGCAGTTTGGCGTTCTCTAGACCCATCTAATATTGCGTTATTGTTATCATCGTTTAGTTTTGAAGGTAGACCGGTCGCAGATCAAATTGATCCCAACCCCGTGATGGTTGCAAGTAATTATCTTGTTTTCCGTATGCCCGCGTTCGTTGAAACAGCGGGTATATCTGATTATAGAGCACCAGCGGAAGAAACATCACCACTCGCTAATGCTTTCAAAGCGTGGAAAAAATGGCTAAATGAGCGTGGCCTGACTATAGGCGGTGAAACGGCTAGTGAACAACTCATTCCTATTCCAACAGGTGGGGTATTTGCAGAAGCTGTCCTTGGCCGTTCAAATTCAGCCGAACGACTGGATGCTACTCGCTTCTGGAATTGGCAAGATTCACCGATTCCATTACAACCACCTGAAATTGCTGCTATTCAAATGGGTTCACGTTCTCAGGCAATGGATGTAACACCAGGACAATTAAGCTCACCTATTTTAAATATTATGAATCCAACTTCTTTACCTGATCCTACCGGGGTTGGTTCAATTTTAGGTGCGCTACAAAATGGGAATATGTTCCGTGATATGTCTGGTCTAGCAGCCACAGCAGGCCTGGCAGGATCATTATCATCAAACTCTACCTCTGCTGGGATAGAGGCGGGTAAACAAGCTGCAGCTAATCTCGCTGTTGCCGCACAAAAAGATATTGAGGAAAAACGCATCGCCGCACAATTAGCAATGGCTGCTATGGGTTTACCAGCTGGAAGTTCTGGAACACCAAAAAATATTTCGGAAAGCGGTGCATTGTTGAATACGGCAACGGATATGGATAAGAAGAAACCTATTTCTAAAGGAAACGGTGATGGCGCCAGCGGTGGTCAAATCATTGAGGGCGATAGCTCTGGCGGTACTAGCACCGATACCGGTGATACGTTTGATGGTTCTTACATGCCAGGTGTCCCTGACTTCATGGGTGGGTCCGATGATAGTCGTGCAGATAATGTTTTATCAAAAATGACCTGGGGAAATTTAGGTATGTCAGGAAGTGATGTGATGCTTGCGACGAAGAAGAAAAATAAATCAGGTGTTGCAGCAGGCACATCAACCATTATTTATGAGTTAGCAACTTATGCAAATTTTCCACGTCCATGGGCTGATGAAGCAACTGAAATTCAGGCTATTAAAAATGATAAATGGCTGCCAGCAGCTGAAGATTTTGATGCAATTTCCACTGCGGCAACAGCTGCTAAAGGTGGAACTAAGCCTTACGGACAAATAATGAGTACACTCGAAGATGTTATTCTCACAGTCACTTATTTTGCACCCAAAGCAAAAGGCTTTGGTAAGACGTCCCCATCTCGTGTAAAACGCATAAATTTATTCTTATATGCGAGTGCGCAGACGCTTGAGTTCAGCGGTACGCTAAAAACAACGGGCACATGGACATCTGTTGGTGGGATAAATGATTTAACTGCATCTGTTATAGATGACAACGTACTAAATGCTATTAGAACCAACGCGGCAAACAAAAGTGTATTAACAACACTACAAACGGCATGGGATGCTAACGCGGAAATCTGGTTGTATACCTCAGGTGGTGTGGTAGGGGATGCTCTGGCGCAGTTGTTCGCTAAAGTCATGGGTGCTAAAGTACGTGCGTTTACCGAGCCATTCTGGGTATTGCCACGTTATGATGCCGCTCAAAATGTTATCCTTGAACGAAAAGAATTTGGTATAGGCGCAGATTTCACCTCAGCTTCTGCGAATAGGACTGATAAATTACATACACTTGATGGCTTAGCAACCAGGACTTTTAATCCATAATATGAAGAGTAAAAGAGAAATGTGCTTAATAATTAACTCAGAATGTACCGCTAAATATAGAGTACATTCTGGGAGGTTTTAAATTGACACATCAACCCGTACCGTATAATCCAGCAGAAAATGGATATACGTGCGAAGAAAATAATGTTGTTCTAATTTTTCCTAAGCCCAACGCCAAGAATAAGATAGATTTA
>CAYUYG010000062.1:0-8049 GCA_964449125.1 uncultured Coxiellaceae bacterium
GTTCCCGTTACAGGATCGAGATGATGTTTTTATCAATTTTTGCCGCTACTTGTCGTCCTCATAATATTACTGCCTTTCTAGATAATCTTGCGCAAACCGCGGATGATCCGCAATCATTTGAAGTACTGATTAAACTCGATGAGGGTGCAAACGAGTTAATTGAAATTATTGAATCATATAAACAAACTTCGCTACTCAATATTAAATATCTTGCCACCACCAAACTTGATGGTTATTACTCCCTGGATATTGGCTATAATGAGTTACTCAAGATAGCACATCCCGATACATATTTTTGTTGGTTATTAACCGATGAAATCCGTCTAAAAACACAAGGCTGGGACAGTATTTTAAAAAACTATATCAAATTTTATCCGGATGATATTTTTCGAATAAAACTTTCCATTTTTCAATCCAAAAATTATACCGATTTTTTTGAATGCCTACCGTGCCCAGATAATTATGCCGTCACGACACGCAAGTGGCTGGAAATTACCGGCGGTTGGGGTCATTTTTGGGGACCTGATTCCTGGCATCAATGCATCGATTTCTTTTTGTACCTTTGCCGTAATCAATATAATGAATTTGGCACATGGCGTTCGTTTCCCATTTTTGACATTAAAGTCGGCGGTCAGGAAGCAGGTCAGGGAATTGTTGATCCCGTTGCGTTAGAAGAACGCTGCAAACGTATTTGGGAAGGCTGGCAACAACATAGTACGCATGCGGCGCAAGAAAACTTTTATAAATTAGCTCAGCGTTTAAATGCCCATATCTATGCTTGCGCACGTGGACTTGACCAATATTATATTAAAGAAGATTTACGCGAAAAAACGGTGTCCGTGTGGGACAGTGAAAATCGCATTCCCTATCAAACTTGGCACTATCGCATTCCAAAATTAAGCTTACGGGTTTTTATTGGTCATAAAAAAGGGACATTTTTTCAGTTATTTCCCTGGGCAATGAAATATAAAGGCCAAATACGACTGATTCAAGTGGTCATGAAACGAATTTATAACTTATTCTTAACTATTTTTTATAATCAGTCTAAAACGATCGTTACGGACACGGCCAATTGCTTAGCAAAATTATTGCGTTTTTTGTCAAAATGTCTGGAAAACTGTCTTGCCTTACCGGTTTGGTTGGCACGTGGTGTGTATCATTTTTTTATCAAATCAATTTTTCCATTACCAAAAATAATAACCACCAGCATAGTCAAGACCTTATCATTACCCTTGAGCCTTTATCAATTTTTTTACAAGAGGTTGGCTGCACTGAGCAAACGATTGGTGAATTATGTTAGCAATATCAAATTATTCACGACGATAAAAAAATACCTACCGGTAAAAAAACGTCCACGTCGTAAAAATATGAACTTATATTTGTTTGATGGGAAATATTTAAAAGAAATTACGGATTCTTCAAATACCTAAACATTAAAGTCTTGGTCCCGACCTATGTGCGGGACCAAAAACTGCCACTAAGGATTGGCTACGCGGCGGCTTTGTATTGATGATTCAGTGCTAGCTAAACATTCTGATAAAATTACCCCGATTAAATCAATTATCTCAACTGAAGTATCAATCGAGAAAGGCAATCCTAACATGCAATTACTTAAAAATGCCGTATTGGGCAATTCCGTTTCATGCGGTAAATGTTGATAAGCAGGATAAGTATGGCAACCCTTCCCCCACCAAATACGTGATTCAATATTGTTTGCTAGTAAATAATCGCGCGCAGGTTCCGCAAAATTAGGAAGTAACAAATTGCACGTACTGCTTAACCACTCTGAAGACAACCATGATTCCAAATTTAAAGAATCAAACATCTTGATATAATTTGTAGTCACACTTAATCGTAATTCTCTAATTTCTTGCCATGAATCGAGCACGCCTAAACCAATTGCAGCCTGATATTCCGACATTTTTGCATTCGTTCCTAAATAACTCGAAACACGAGAACTATCAAAACCGAAGTTAGAAATGCCTTTAACGCGCTTAATTAAATCGATATCAGTAGATACCAACATGCCGCCTTCGCCAATACCGAAAATTTTGGTGGCATGTAAACTAACCATCATCGGTGTTTTACCCACCTGCATGCTAGACACATGATGAACAGCATCAAACGAAGCTGCCGCATCTATCAGTACAGGTATATTAGTTTCCCGTGTAAATTGATCCCAAGCTTGTCTAGATAGTGGTGCGCCGAAAGGCGAAACGGGCATTACCGCCCCTATTTCATCTTTCGAAATCCGGTTTTCTTTAATGAAAGCTTTAACTTTTTCAGGTAAAAGAGTTTGCGACTCGCAGTCTACATCCAAAAAAAATGGCTTTAAACCTGCAAGCATTGCTGAAGAAGGCGTAGCCGAAAATGTCCAGGAAGGCATTAGACAATACTTGCCATTTGGAATATTCATGGCTAATAAACCAGCTGTTAATGCCAAAGTTCCGTTGCAGAACATCACGACATTATCAGGACGAATATTCAATAACTCCGCCATACGTTCTTCGAATAAATGGAATAACTTTCCAAAATTACTATGACAACGATTTGCCTGTATTTGCTCTAAATAAGGAAGCATGCGATTGAAAGAAGGCAGGCTGCTTTGCAATATAGGTAACATTTTTTCTAATTTATTTTTCATCCTTTGTCCTTATATATGACTTTGCGCATAAACAATTTCCCTCACTTGGCGTGGTCCTTGATCAGCCAAGCTTTGAATTATACTATAATACTTGCCTTGAAAATCAGGCAAAAAATGTAGCTTGATCCCTTCGTTTGAAAAATTTTTATCCTCATACAAGTCACGACCCCCAGGCGAATTGACGTAATCAGAAGCACCAAAATGCTTGGCAATCGCTAAAATGCGATCTTCACCTTTTTGGCTCTCAGGCAAATTTAAGTCTGCGGAATATGCAATATTGCAGGGAATTTCCAGAATAGAACAAATTTCACGTAAATTGGCTACAATAAAATTAACTGGACTTAAGTGAATATGGGTTAAGGATTGATAAAGGGTTGGATATTTTTTCTCAATGCATGCAAGGACGGGAAATTTTTTAAAATTAAGTACCCAATCACTTACGCTTTCGGTACGAAAATTCAAATCTTTAATTCTTACGTCCATGGCTTGTTTTTGCAAGGGCAAGGTAAGCCAATCCAATTGGCCTGTCTGAGTGTGCAATTGATTACGGTGCACAAAACTACGCCTTGGAAATTGCACACAATCATAAACTACAAATAAATCCGCTGCACAAAATAAACGAAAGTAGCCTGCATAAGGAATAAAATACGGCTGCATAATCGCAATTTTCATTTCCTAAGCACTCGTTCCACACCAATTATCCCACATTTCAAAATACCCTTTTTCAAAATTAGGATAACAGCCTTTAATATCGGTCAATGAAGAATCTTCCATGCCAGCACGTAATGCATACCTGTAATGATTAATCCTGGGTACATCACGCGCCAATTGTACTGCCATATTGATATAATCTTCTAAAGTATCGGCAATTAATTCTGGATGACGAAGTGTTCTCATCACACTTGCTCCTGAGCGAGCTGCCCATCGTTCACCAGCCAATGTAATAGTAGGCACACCTTGAATAACTGCCTCTACCATTGTCGAACCCCCACTCATGGGAATATTATCGAGCATAATGTCCACTTCGCTGTACCTAGATAGAGTGGTACGCTGATCAGTCCATCCTTCAAATTGAATGCGCTTCACATCAATGCCAGCATTGATGAAATGTTGTAAAAATATTTTACGATATAAATTATGGCTAAATGAACCACACTTTAAATATAACCTAGAGTTTGGTACCTGGTTTAAAACTGCCGTCCAAGCAGCAATGGCCGATAAGGTTATTTTGTGGCTTCCTCCAAAATAACCAAATGTTATATAACCATTCTTTATACAAGGTGCGGCTTCCGCTATAGAACCAAATTTTTCGGGATCACAATAAACAGCAGCAATAAAATATTCGGTACGATACGCTTGTTCAACAAAATAGGGTAAATCTGCATCACGAATTGAGAATCGGTCACTCATAACATAATCAATATAGGGTAACCCAGTTGTTGCATTATGGTTATACCAATTAATTTGAACGGGGGCTGGACGATACGATAAGGCATCAAAACGATTTGTAATACAAAAACCGTTTAATTCTTGTAAAACATCTATCCCATCCGCCATGATCATACTGGCAAGATCTTTATCGCTAATGCCTCGTATATCTCGCCAATGATCCGCATAATGATGAAGTGATGAATCAACTCCTTCATCATCATAACAATAGGTTTCAAATTTATTCGGATCATGACATTTTAGAAATGGTAATAAAAAGTTTTGCGCTACACTATTAGAAAAAAAATGACAGGTATAACCAATTTTAAGCTTTGTTTTTGGGTGCTTGTCAAAACGTCTCTCCCAATGCTTGCGTCTTCTTGGATCATCATAAACATTTGCCCATTTTTTATGGGCGTCCAATATAGATTGATTAGTTGAAGTTTGTGCTAATAATAAATTTTGTAAATATAAACCATGAATGCGTTTATCTAACTGGATGTTTAAAAAACGCTGATAAAAATTGGAAGCTTTTTCTTGCAAACCAGCGTTCGTATAGGTTTGTGCAATTTCAACATAAGGATGCAACATTGCATTAGAATTACTATTTTGAAAATTACTCATCCAGGATTGAATTTGTTGCTCATCAATAAAAATATCTCGATAGATCTCATCATGAATCCTTGCTACGTCTATTTTAAATTTTGATTTAAATCTAAACGAAAACCAACTCATCAAAGTATCCTTAATTGTGACGACGAGATTTAAACTTTTAAACTGGCCAAGCCAATGCCTGTTTTTCCAAAACCATTACCGTTATAAAACATATAATAATTATTTTTATGCACTATGATCGAGGGAAATGACAACATGGTAGCGTCCCAATCATTAGCGGATCGTGGTAATTGTACTTTTTCATCCATGCGGTGCCATTTTTTTCCATCCATTGATTCGGCATATCCAATCAAATACGCACCGGAACCCTCCCTAAAATCTTCGACACTACGATAGCTATACCACATTCTATAAACATCCAGTTCTTTAATAACTGTCGCATTCGAAATACATTCAAAATCATATTTTTTAGGAATGGCAACTACGGCGTCGCGCTGCCAATCAATACCATTAGTGGAATGAGCATAATAGAGTGTAAAAATACCTTCAAAACGTTCGTTGATTTTTACCCATTTTTCCAAGTTCAAATAATACATATGCCACTGATTATCGACCTTAACGACACAGGGATTATTGGAAAAAATAGGTTCTTTATGAGTCCGATCAAATAACGGGGCATGTGAATAACGCTCAAATGTTTTGCCTTGATCTCGACTAATAGCAAGTCCAGTAGCCATGCGATGCGGTGTTAATTGGAGAGCATTCCAGCCATGATAGTAAAGATAAATATCATCCCCGTACCACATCACAGAACTCGGTGTCACACCACAATCATCAAATGTACCTGGCTCACCTAAATCTAGTACCGGTTGTTGCGATACATTGATAACACGTAATGGATCGTTCAAGTCTAAGTCAGCATACCCTATCCTACCGCGATTATTCACATCACGAGTGGCAAAAAAAACACGAATACAATCATTCATCAGCAATGCTTTCGGAAAAGAAGCGTGTGAATTCATCCATTCACTTAATTGATTAACGTGAAATACGACACCCATTTTTTGCCAAGGCTGTGAAGAATTCTGCAATTGATGTGCAATAGACATGGGTTAATTTCCCTCTAAAGTTGAGTGCGCATTCCAATAGCTTGGAAAGTATCCATCTAGTTGTTTTGAGTTTGTTCCATACTTATTACAAAGTGCCTGGTAAGATACCATGTCATATATAGCTTTCAAAGCGAAAGTGTCTTGGGATTTTGCACCAAAACGTGCCTTAAATTGCTCTAATGCATCGTTCGCTTTAACACCACAACCAAGATGTAACCAAGTGGCATTTGTTTCCTTAGCGAGTTTGATTGCCTCCCAAATAATTGCTTTGCTATGTATTTGGCCGCCCAAAGTTGAGGCAGCGATAAAATAATCACCGATATTTTCATGCCAAATAAAAACAGCAGCCGCTTCTAATTCACCTTCATTTAACACTGAAATAAGCGTGCTATCGGAGGACTGTAAAATTATATCCCAACTTGCCTGATTGAAATGATAAACTTGCGCCGCCTGTTTACGTTGTGCAAATTCCGCATAAAGTGTCACAAATTTCTGGATTAGTTCAGGATTTTTATTCACAGCAATAACATAATTTTTCTTTTGCCATTGCTTCAAATCATAGCGATGCCCATGCGCAAATCCCTGTAATATATTTTCCAATGGAGGCGAGACATCTAAATAATATGATTTTTTACCCGCAAAACAATTTTTCTCGGCATACAAATGCGAAACGGATAAACGCGGATTTAACGCAATATGGCCACAAACATAGTGTTCTTCATGCATATGCGCATGCCATAGCGCAGAAAAATTATCATACTGTCCAATGCTTGCAAATCCAGAAAAACCATAGGGTGTCGTAATATCACAAGGATCCGCGGGTGTTTTTTGTCGAGGTGAAATGGGACAAACGACACGAAAATTATTCGCCTCCGCAGCATATAAAAATATATCTCGCCCAGAAGCGATGTGCATAGCACTATTGTACCAATGCGTATGAGCATAGGCATGAGGAATATCGGTTAACGCTTCTTCCCAAGCTGTTTTTTCTGCAAGAGGAATCAAGCGGTACTGCATTCCACCGCCTCCAGGACTAATTCACTTTCTTCCCACTCGTTTTGTATTGTAAAAACGCCCAAATCAGGTCGAATTCTTTCCTGTAACTGCGGATGCAAAGCTCGATCAACCAGCGCCTGAACGTTACGATTATTCAAATCAAAGTGGTTTTCAAACCAGAACCAAAAGCGTGCAATTTCAATGCGAAATGGCACATGTTCTTCTTGTTGTGCTGCCCATTGCAGATTGGTTAATAGCACTCGGCCATCCAATACAGCGGCCCATAAGGTATCTCGTACATACAAGGTTTGATCGATTGTTTGGTCACCGGCTTGCCAGTCACTGTACACGCCAGTTTCAGGGGAGGCGTGAATAAAAAACTCAAAATTTCCTTGTTCTCCTTCAATCTTAAAACGCATATTGGCGCTAAAATCGACAAATTGCTGAGTAAGCCATTTATTAGTGTGAGCAAGATAGTGTTTGGTTCGTTCTTGTAAATTTTCAATTGGCGCTGCATCTAACCAGTGCCGTAATTGTTTTACTTTTGGTTTGAACTTGTCACGAACTTTGTCAATTAACTTAAGATAGTTATTCCAATCAATTTCTTCATGATTGCGAGTCAAACCCTGCTCTTTCGACCAGGTATCGGTGGGATACATAATAACAACATCAATATTTTTTTCTGGATAATTTTCTTTGACAAAATCTTCAAATAATTTTGGGGTCGCACGATTCGACCAATTGCAATGATACATGCTGTCATCCAACCACGCAAAATCGCCAGCGAACGGAGCTAAACGTTTTATTTTCAACATTTCAATCATATTACGCTGTTGTATCCACCCATGTTTGCGACGGGTGGATGCTTCACGTATTTCATTCATCGTCATGCGAAAACAACCGGGAAACATGGACACACCTGAATACTGCACAAAACCAATATCAATCACGCCAAATTTTTTATCGACCTGCCGATAAACTTCCGCATCCGAAGGACAATCATTCATATTTAAAATTTTTGTACCAGCATGCTCGAGCACAAAACCTGAATTTTCCCAATCCCAATATTTGGTTTTAGCTGCTGGAATCAACGTGAAATATGTTTCTCGACCTAAATCAATTGTTTCAAATGGCTGAAGTTTGCGAATATTGTAAAAACCCATTTCCCTAAACGTGCGCTCCACAGTCTGTGCGCGCAAACACGGATAATCAGCCTATTCTGGCAATAGAATCTTTAAGTCACGTGAGAGGTGATTA
>CAYUYG010000063.1:0-7323 GCA_964449125.1 uncultured Coxiellaceae bacterium
ACTATATGCTCTAATTCTCTCATGTCAGTTAAAGTACTAGATCCCTTCCTGGATTTAGGTGAAAAGGTATGTGTAGATGGATATTGTAGGGAGTAATAAATAGGATATTGCTCTTTTTCGAAATTATAATGGGAAGGATGAAAGAAAGTTGGGAAATACTTTGCTAATCCATAAGATTCAATAAAAACTTTTTCTAAAATATGAAGAGGCATTTTTTCATCGTCAATTGCTGGTGCATAACCGGGAGATGCGCCAATAGCAATATTAAATAAATGTTGTGCTGTATCAGCTAAATAGGGATTGGGTTTTAGATTCCGTCTTTTTTGGATAATGGAAAAAGTAAAATCATAATAAAATTGACTACGCTGATACTCATAATGTTTCCAGGCGAGTTCGTGCAGGTAAAGTTTTAAGGGTAGCCACGCTTCATCTTTGTAAAGATAATCTAACCAGTTTTGCGAAAAATAAATTAAACAGGCTCGCCAATTAACATTGATTTCTTTTGAGTTTGCTACTTGTTTAAAAATATCCCAATGATCATAAAGTGTTTTTGCGGGGGGAGTATGGATATTAAAATCACGTTGTAAGTTTAAATGATTTACCGAGCAGCCAATATGAGAAAGCATAAAAACAGATCGTGCCCCAGCTGTCATGGTTAACATACTGTTTGGAGCATAAGTGCGTGAACTTTCTCTACTTAAAATTCTTGCGAAGGGAAAAAAAGCACCTGGAGTATATAAAATACGTGGAATGGTAATTTTATCGTGTTCTAAATCGATAAAAAGTTCTAAACTTTTTTCTAATAGCATCGCTAGTGGAGCGCTATTGACACTGTAACTCAAGTTACTCTGGATATCTTTGGGGGCATCTGTATCTGTCAGACGATAAAAAGTGTCTTGCATGGTAGGTAGTAAAGTACTACGAGTGTCACCTTTTAATGAACCATAAGGATAATACGCAAGATAGAGGGGAAAATGTTTATCCGGATTTATTTTGTCAACAATGTGAGCAAAAGTAGGTTCCACCTTAAAAACTCTATCACGTATATCTTGCCAATAAACTTTAACAAGTCCTTTTCCTTCATCAATTTCTGTCATTCAATTATCCATTATAAAAATTTATGCCTTCGTTTTATGTCCCTAATTTTAGGGTATGAATGCGGCATAGTATTTCAGCATAAAATAAAAATCAATCGTATGCTTAATTAGACTACAATTAAGCAACATCCCCGTGCAAACGGGGATCCATTCCAGACTTATCGCTTACAGATTAAAAAAAGAAAATCTTTATGGACAAGAGCAGCTAGTTCGTAGCTGAGTATCGATGCAGGGCTAAATGGATCCCCGCGTACGCGGGGATGGTACAAAGATGGTAAAGCCGCAGGAATGGTCTGTGCCAGAGATGCGCGAACTACGGAATGAACCACTAAGAAACAATGGTTTCACTTTCAGATGCAAAATGATATGCATACATTCTGCGTAAACCTTCTTGCAAATTAATACGTGGTTTCCAACCTAATGCAAATAAATCTGCAGAATCGAGACATTTACGCGGTGCGCCATCCGGTTTGCTTGTATCCAACATAATTCTACCCTTATATCCAACGACAGCGGCTATTTGATGCGCTAAATCGCCGATACTGATTTCCTGCATGGTGCCAACATTAATAATGTCGCGTGAATCGTAATGACGCATCAAAAACCAGAGTGCATCCGCCAAGTCATCGACATAAATAAATTCACGTAATGGCGTACCGGTTCCCCAAAGCACCACTTCAGGTGCATTGATTAACTGCGCTTCATGAAATCGCTTCATGAGTGCGGGAATAACATGAGAAGCATTTGGATCAAAATTGTCACCGACTCCGTAGGCGTTGGTTGGCATTGGGACAATCGCATTAAATCCATACTGACGAGAGTAAGATTGGCACATGACAATGCCATTAATTTTAGCTGCGGCATAAGCAATATTAGTTGGTTCAATCTGACCGTTCAAAAAAGCTGTTTCTTTGATCGGTTGCGGAGCAAGTTTTGGATAGGTGCACGCAGAACCTGGAAATAATAGTTTTTTTACTTGCATAGCGTGCGCGGCGGCAATGACATTGCAATGCATTTGTGTATTATCAAAAATAAATCGAGCTGGATAAGTATTATTGGCGTGTATACCGCCAACAATCGCGGCTAAATGAAATACATAATCGGGTTGATGACGTTCAAAATAAGCCAATACTTTGGTTTGATCCCGCAAATCCAGCTCAGCATGGGATGGGCGCAAGAGATGATGATTTTCTGTTTGTAGAAGCCGTAACAAGGCGCGGCCCACCATGCCAGTACTGCCAGTAATGAGAATAGTAGCTGTGTGCTGCATGAGGGTATTCCTTATCAGTAACGTGTCCATTTATAATTTGTCGGTAAGATAACGTTTTCATGTTGAAATTGCTATAACAGGTTGTCTGGATCAACCAAATAAAGAAGATGAGTATGTCTTTAAGACAAACTAACGTGTTTTGTTTAAATTGAGATTTGCTACCATGCTTTTGCAATAATAAATGTCGCGGTGTGCTTGCTATTAAAGTCAATTTTTTATAGATTGCTTGAAGTCAAAAGTTAGGATGCTGGACTTATGTATACTGAAGATCAAGTTGCACGTCTATATAAAAGGATGTCTCTGATACGCAGATTTGAAATGCGTCTCGCAGAAATTTATCACACTGATGCTATTAAAAGCCCCGTGCATCTCTCGATTGGTCAAGAATCGATAGCGGTTGGTGTTTGTGATCCTTTAGAAAAAGACGATATTGTTTCCAATACTTACCGCTGTCACGCAACCTATATTGCTAAAGGCGGTGATTTAAACGAGATGATGGCAGAGCTTTATGGCAAACGCACGGGTTGTGCGGGCGGTAAAGCCGGTTCCATGCATCTTGTCGATATGAAAAATGGTGTACTCGGTGCATCCGCAGTCGTTGGCACCACTATTCCTGTTGCAACCGGCTATGCACTTGCCTTGCAAATGGAAGCCAAAAAAACCGGTAAACAACGCATTGTTGTTTCACTTTTTGGTGATGGCGGCACGGAAGAAGGGTGTTTTTACGAATCCTTAAATTTTGCCGCACTGCATAAACTCCCCATTATTTATTTATGCGAAAATAATCGATTGGCGATTCATACCCCACTCGAAAAACGCTGGGCAACCGAACAATTATGCGAACGCGTTGCGACTTATGGGATTGAAACCCATAAAATTAGCGATGCCGATGTGTTTACGGTCAGAGACACAATTGCCAAAGCGGCAAGTCAAATTCGCAAACAAGAAAAAGGTCCGGTGTTTATTGAATGTGCGACTTACCGTTGGTGGGAGCATGTTGGACCGCGCGATGATCACAGTGATGATTACCGTGATATGAGTGAATACCAAAACTGGAAGGACAACGATCAGATTGCTCGTTTAGGCAGTATGTTAAGCGATAGCTTGCGTCGTCAGCTGGATGATGAAATCACCGCGGAGATACAGGCTTCTCAAGATTTTGCCGACAAAAGTCCCTATCCTGCTGCTGAGGAGTTATATTCGCATGTTTATGCAGACTGAATCATTACGGAATGATGGCGTAAAAGAACAGGAAGGCGTCAGGCTGATCCGTTACGTTGATGCTCTCCGTGAAGCGTTTGAACAAGAAATGGAACGTGATCCAAGCGTGTTTTTATTTGGCTTGGATGTGGATGACCATAAAGGCATTCAAGGTTCAACGGTTGGATTACAAGATAAGTTTGGTAAAGACCGTGTGTTTTGCACACCTTTATCGGAAGATGCCATGACAGGGGTAGCCATTGGCGCCGCCATGGCTGGTTATCGTCCAATTCACGTGCATATCCGCATGGATTTCATGTTGTTGTGCATGAACCAGTTAATCAACATGGGTGCCAAAGCGCATTACATGTATAACGGCCAAGTGAAAGTACCATTAGTTGTTCGTACGATGATTGGACGTTCCTGGGGACAGGGTGGTCAGCACTCACAAGCTTTGCAATCCTTGTTTATGCATATTCCAGGATTGAAAGTGGTTGCACCCAGTAATGCCAATGATGCGAAAGGCTGTATGATCGCCGCTATCCGCGACAATAACCCGGTTATTTTTATTGAACACCGTTTGTTATATTCCGTGGATGGATATGTTCCGTATAAATCCTACGAAGTTGAACTTGGCAAAGCACGTGTGATGCAAGAAGGTGATCACATTACCATTATTGCTGTCTCACATATGGTTATGGAAGCACTGCGCGCTAAAAAGCATCTGGAATCAGTTGGCATTCAGGCAGAAATCATTGATCCGATTTCTTTATGGCCACTCGATATGGATACGTTCATGGCGTCAGCACGTAAAACCGGCAAAGTGTTAATTGTGGATAATGCCTGGTTAACTTGCGGTGCGAGCAGTGAAATACTGACCCAGATTTATGAAATCTGTCGTCAAAGTGGTGAAGCCGTGCCGGAAATGGCGCGTATGGGTTTTGCATTTACCACTTGCCCAACCACCAAACCATTGGAAAACGCGTTTTATCCAAACAGTCGCACCATTGCAACCAAGGCTTATGAAATGGTTAAAGGTCGTGGCAATCACTGGGAACCACCGGCGGATGCTAAAACTGAAATTGATGCATTTAAAGGGCCGTTTTAAAGGTTGAAGATGAGTAATCAAGCAATTAAAAAGTGGATCTTGCTCGTTTTTAAGTTTGTTGTTGCTACCTTTATTTTAACAATATTAGTTAATAATTCTCAGCTGGAAATGGGGTTGTTTTATAAAATAATCAAACAACCCTATTCTTTGTTAGCTATTTTTGCTTTGTTTTATATTCTCATTTTATTTAGCACGTGGCGGTGGTTTAAATTATATACCGCACAATCGATTACACTGACGTTTAAAGAAACCATTTTACCGACGTATTTCGGTGTGGCATTTAATAATGTTCTGCCAGGGAGTGTGGGCGGGGATTTTGTACGCTTATTCTATCTTTTTAAAAAATTCCATACGAAAAAAAGTGCGGTGGCATTATCCATTTTTTTTGATCGCGTTATTGGTTTAATGGGAATTTTTGTTACGATTAGTGCTATTGCGCTATGGCGCATGAATGCCTTTCAGCATGCACCGTCGCTTTTTTATGTACTAACGCTTTGCATTATTTTTTGTGTCATGGGATTAGGCATATTTCTCCTTTCTTTATTGTTACCACAGCGTCTTGGATTTAGTACATGGTTAAGTAATAAATTTCCGAATAAAAAGTGGGTCGGGCCTCTCGTTTCATTTTGTGATGCAGTCCATGTTTATCGTCATGCAAAGACGACAATAATCCAATGCTTATTAATTTCGGTCGGTATTCAAGTTTTAATGGCTTTTACCATTGTTTTAATTAGCCAGATGATGGGTTTTGCTCCCATTTCATTTGTGGACTTTATTATTGCCATTGGCGCAGCTCAAATTGCCAATCTTGTTCCTCTTACTCCAGGTGGTTTGGGAATAGGCGAAGTAGCGTTTGCGAATGTTTTATTGTTATTGAATCCTGGTTCTTCTGCTGCGTATGCCACTATTTTTTTAGCATTTCGCTTTTTGGGAATTCTTAGTTATCTACCTGGCGTAATTTTATATTTCGCACACTTTAAATTGCCAAATACAAATATAGATTTCCAAACCGAGCAATGAATAAGAATTTTTTAAAAGGATGCAGAAATGATGGTTGAGAAATTAATACAACGTACCATGCTTTGGACTGCAGCGTTTCTTTGCCTTTTAGGCGGTTTATATTTAGCTATTAATCATTCATTACTAATACTGGCACCCCATAATTATAGTTTATCTCCACTGGGGGATGATGCGCTGGATGGTGTTCCTTTACTGTATCCAGTCCTATTAGGCAAAAAAAATCTATGGAGTATTTTTCAGCCTTATGCTGATCATCGCTTAGTAATTGAACGTTTAGGTGGTATGTATGATTATCTCGTCACACAAGGTACACAATCAGGAAATCCTTATCGATTACTCATCGCATTATGGATTGGTTATTTTCTATTTATTGGTTCCACTGTTGTAGCTAATAAAAAATTTGATCTACAAACCAAGTTGCTGTTATCCGGTGTGTACATGGTATTTATATTCGCCGGCACTACTATTATTAATTACGGCACAACTTTGATGAATACTTGGCCAATAGTGCTAGTATTCATCTTAACGGCTTTTATTTGTATGGCACGATATTGTACTGCTTTGCAGGCTGGAGCTGGAAACGCGAAATTAATTGCCTATATAGTAGGTACGTTTGTCAGCGTGCAATTAGCCTTGTATACCTTCGGCGTTAGTTTAATAGCCTGGCCAATTATCCTTTTTGTTCTCTTCATCCGCGGTTGTTTAAGAAAGCATTTATTTTTTTGGATCGCATTTGCAGCGCTTAGTAATTTTCTTTATACGTATGGTGGATGGCACGCAGCAGCGACCAAATATGGCTTAGTTAATTTTTTACATGGCCATGCACTTGATATGTTGTTGTATTTATCCCGTTTGATGAGTATGCCTATCGTTCCGCAAGGCACCATTCTAGCTTCCATTCCCACTGTGCTGATTGCAATCACCATTCTATTGTTTAGTGCCTTGTTCATTACCAATTTTTTAAAGCAAAAAGAGTGGTCAACGGCAAATACCATTTTATTTGCTTACATGTTATTTGGTCTATTAACCACCATTGCTATCGCAATGACTCGTTTTTGGATGGAATTTGAAGTTATTAATGTCGCTTTGCGGTTTGCGATTACGAACTATATTTTAATTACTTGTATCATCATGGCCATATTTTTATATATAGAAAAATTAAATGAGGGCCGATTAGTTTTGCAAGCGTGTTTTTCAATGGCTGTTATGGCTGGAGTAGTGGCAATCTTTATTCCTGCTGATATGACGATGGCTGGCCCTGCTGGTATTTATGATAATTCATTATGGAATCGATTTTTTTTGGTTGAAGCCACCGGCGTTCCTGTTGATAAGGGGTTTGTCGAAGAAATCAAAAAAATACAAAACCAACAAGATCCAGTTGCACTTAATTTTTTAAATGATACACAAAAGCAATATAAAAAAGGGGTGTATTCTTTCTGGTTTACTCCGCTCATTAAGCAATCGTTTGCGGCACAAAAATTTACAACAATTAAATGTGATGACCAACTGCAAGAAGTAGCAATCACGCCGGATGTTGATTTTAGAAAAAATAATAATCCGGGACTATTTATCGATATTTTCGCTAAATCTAATTCCTTTGGGCGGCTTTGTCAGGCTTTTGGGAGAAG
>CAYUYG010000063.1:7333-7956 GCA_964449125.1 uncultured Coxiellaceae bacterium
AACAAGGCAAGATCATTGGCTTTGCTTTGTCTTCATTGGAGCCCGTCGTTACGCCACCTAATATTAATCGAATGTATGTGAATAATATGAATAGTATTGTGCAATTTACCGTCGTTGCACCGTATTTTCCTGCGCCGGTCTTACAATTTTACTGGGACAAAATACTCGGGCAGCACCCGGTGCGCAAGGTTGCTTGGCGTGGTGCAATCAATACCGCTTTACTGGGTAATAGTAATTATATAAATGCTTGGGCAGTTAATAAGGCTGAAGGCAAAGCCTGCAAGTTAGGACAACTTAAGGTTTAGGTTAGAAATTATAGTACAACCCCGCGAGATGCGGGGTCAGTATTCGATTAAGCTGCGACAGTAGCGGATTCTTCAGATTTTAAAATCGAAAGAAAGAGATCGCGAGTAGCGTAGTCGTGCTCTCCCTCGGCTTGCTGGATGCATTTTTTCAGATGAGGAACAGCTTCGTATTCAACTTCCAGATCGGCCTGAAGAACTTCAGCGATGTCTTGACCAACTTTCACTTTATTTAATTTTTGAACGTTCGGAAGTCCTTCAAGGAAAAGAATACGCTTGATCACCATATCAGCGTGTTTCATTTCATCGATGGAGGCTTCG
>CAYUYG010000064.1:0-7873 GCA_964449125.1 uncultured Coxiellaceae bacterium
CCAGCATGTGGACAAAAAAACGCCAGAATAACATGGCCGAAACGTGAAAATTCTGCTGAAAAAGCTCGGTACCGCAATTGCCAATCGAACCATACAGCATGCCTGGGAGGGCAACCAGCAATGTGCCGCGCCAAGGTTTGGAGGGAAAAGAACAATAGACTGATGTCATACTCGTGCCGGTTAGTGAGTTGATCATATTCTGCATCAGGAGGGGACTCTAATCAAGGCGCTAGCCTCCATCCAGAACAGACGTATTTTGAGAAGAAACGTGGATTCAAACAATAAAGGCAACTCATCCTTATCTATTTTTAAGTTTGTTAATTGCGGCCTCTAACTCCCTATCATTGGTAATGTAAAAGATAGTCTTCTGGGTGTTTACGCCTATGTGCCTGAGAATAGTTGGTTTAACCAGTCTAGGAAAATTCCAAATGATTTTTATTAATTTACCAACCACTCGTACTTCTGGACATCTTTCCGGGAGTTCAGGTCTTGATTTAAAAATATATTTACAATTTCTCTTAAAAGCACGCCAATAACATACACGCCTAGGATAATCTAAAAAAAGTATTGTATCTGCTGCTTCAAGTATTGTTTTAGAGACTCCATCTACAATCCATGTTTGCATAGTAGTAATTTTTTTAAATTCTAACTCTTTCTCTTCTTTCAGCTAATATCCATCCAGATTTCCAAACGATTTTATCTAAGCTGATTACATCTTGCCTATTAAGAATTTTTGCTAGTTGATGGCTCAGTGTGGTTTTACCTGACCCAGCATTACCGATAATGATAATCTTACCCATAAAATTCGTGTCTATTGCTTAAAATTCCTTTGGTTTTCATGATTCATAATTTTATTAAAAGCTGCCCAACAACGCTAATAAGGTTGCTGGATCACACTAATATTACTTGAAATTGCCACATCTTTTTAGCGATTGCTGCGTTGCTAGGCTTTCGTCATGCAAGCGTCTTAATTGTAGATCTAATAATATTTTTCTAGCTTGCGTCATAATATTAAATATTTCCCCCGCGTCGGGCTTAGCATTTTTATCTGGATGAATTCGCAATGAATGCGCCAAATAAGCGCGCCTAATCTCGCGGGCAGTCGCATGCGCTTCTATACCTAATAAAGCGTAACAACTTCCATATGCTTTTACAAAATCACGCATTTGTTCAGCTTCAGTTGAGAGTGAATGCAATAAACGCGTCTCACTAGGTGTGCGCCGATAAAAACTGAATCTGTTTGAGGCAAAGCAGGTAGGCGCAATAAATCTAACATTTACACTTGGATTTTTCCTCGCGACAATCAATGTACCGGAGCAAAGCCGTTGCGCTTCCTGTTCGTGAATCGCTCGTATAATTTGATTCGTTCGGTCAATTAATCTTGCTGTAGAAGGGGTTTTTCCTAAGCTTGCAAACCATTTTTCGACATTCTGCATGAACTCATCAATCACCACTTTAGCCTGTTCAAGCGCTACGGATTTTAAGAATGTACTATTAGCATGAATGAATTCCACGAAGAGCTTGATTCGACAAGCAAGCACTAAATCTAAAATTAAATTATCTGCATGCAATGGTTGACGCGTTAAAGGATGGAATGGGCTATAACTAAGTGCACGCAGCAACGCTAAGTGATTAAAACGCGCGGGTGAACTCCCGGCATACACTGGCACATCATCAATTACTTGGCAGGTAACAGGACAAATAAAATCTACGGGTATCCATTCAGGTAAGCACCCTAGCCGAGCTAATAAATCTTGGTAAAAAGTGGTGGATTCATGGTGGTGATCTCGCTTGAAAGGCGTGAGGAATGGCGTAGTGACTAATACTGTATTTGCCAAGTCAGTATCCGTGAGGGGTGCATGCATAGCAGCAAAGCCCAGCATATTTTGACCAAATTCATCTAATGAGAATGACGATGATAAGGATAAAAATAATCCGTAAACAAAATGTAGCGACTGGAAAAGACTCGTGGGATTATTAATTGGCGTTTCTGCTTCACCTTCGAGAGTATGTGGCTCTATTACTTCAACCGTATGAACATCGCCGCTATTTTCATCAGTTAGCTCTTCAGGATGTTCTTGTTCTGTTATCCAATTATTTCTTAGTGTATCAACGATCCCTGATGCCCCGTTTGAAATGAGCCTTAAACCGTTATCCATTTGCATGATGCACAAATAACAAAATAGAAAACAAAAAGTAGCTGTCGCCCCATCTTCCGCTAACTCGACTAAGTTACTTATAATTTCTGCAATAACGCTCTCAGGAAAATTATTTTCAAAAAAAATTTCTCTACTATTCATATCCAACCACTCTTTAGATTTTAGTTTGGGTGTAGTACACCAACTTCAGAATTAATATTGATCTATTTTTACCTCTCTCCAGCATGATTTGTTTGGGTTGCAAAACGTCTTAATTAACGAGTCAAGGTGAACGAATTATGGTGTTAACCCATCCTTTAAAGTAACCTATTGAATTATAGAAATTAAATATACTCAATCGCCGTTGCTGCCTGATAAAGCCGTGCCCACTACCTGATAACCTTGGGACTCATAAGCTTCACGTACTGCATCCATTAGATAATTTTCTAGCAGGGATAAATATTGACGAAATACTTAAAACGATTATTTGCGATGGGTAGTAGTTTTACGCTCAGCGTCTTTGCTTTTGTTGTGATCAGAATAATCTGGACGAACGGCAATCTGGCTTTCTTGCTTATAAATGTCACTCGTCTCCCCTTTTCGAGTTGAACTCGATTTGTCAGCCGCTCTCTGCGCAGCTGCTCGATAATTTTCAATAATTTTAAGATAGTTAACTTTCGGATCAAACTCACGTCTTACACTACTTAAAGTAGGAAACATCCAATCCTTAACCGATTTAGTCACAGAATTAGTTACTACTCTATCTTTACTATCACGGCCTTCGATAGTATTACCTCGAAAAATGGAATAGCTCCATTTGTGATGTAAAATATAGTCTTTCTTTTTCAATAATTCATTGTGTGCCCAGCGTTGCTCATCTTCTGATAATGGTTTCTTCGCATGTCTTTTCCCATCACTTTTTCTCTCTTGCATCTCAAAATATTTTTCAAAAATGCCGGCAATTTGCTGAAGCTTGTCGTGATCATAATCTCTTGCATGCATACAATTTTCAGTTAAATAATCAAAACATACGTTCACTAAATCAGGGTCGGGTGCATATTCAAATAATAATTTGAGGGCTTGCGTATAATAATCAAATTGCGGCTTATCAAAGCCCTCATAAGTCGCTGCAAGAATGCGGTTAAAAACGATAGTTAACGCCGTATTTTCTTGGCGGGCGGGCGGGCCACTCCCCTGCGCCTGGTTATTTGCATAATTTACAATGCCAGGATTGTTTTTCAGCAAAGCGCTTACTAATTCTAGATCAACCATTGAACGTAATGCGTAATGCAAAGCAGAATTGCCTTTACTATCTTGGGCACTCATGTCAGCGGTAGTAAATAATAAATTAACAATCTGATGACGCTCACTCATTTTATCGTTTATTTCTTGGCCTTGGCCATATAATAGGTTTTCCAAATATTTACCGTCGATAGGATAATGCAGAGGAGTTGTGTTACGTTCTACTAACAATAAAATCAATCTAAAATTACCACGTTCATAGGCTTTTTTCATTTCTGCATTCAGATCGTTAATGCCCGATAAATACATATTGTACCGTGGATGATCCAATATACGTTTGGCTGCTTGAGCATTGCCAGCATCAAATGCAAAACGCAAAGGATGGGGTAAATTATTTCGGCTGTCATTAATATTAGCGCCGCCACGAATTAAAGCATCCACCAGCTCGATGGATTTTGCCGCCTCTTTATATTGCCATGCTGGATTATCCGCCCTATCATTTAATTGGATAGCGGACAACAGAGGCGTCATAACCACACCTGCGTCTTGATAAGCTATTTGATTAGGATCTGCGCCTTTTGCAAGTAATAATTGCACTAATTCAAGATTTCGAGCCGCAATAGCGAGCAGCAAAGGTGATTGAGCATTATCCGATTCTTCATTAAGCAGTGAGTGATGGTCCGATATTTTATCTAGGATTTGTTTTACTAAATCCCAATCCCTTAGTCTGATGGCATTCATTAGCACTGTATTCCCATTTTTATCTTTTGCAGCTAATGCTGGATCATCCATTTTCAAATAAGATACCAGTAAATTAGCTATCGCCACCTTAGATACTGAAAGTGCATAAGATAGGGCGTTATACCCCGTTGTTAAATGCACTTTCATCGGTTCACTTTTCTCATTTCGTAGTGAGCGATAGCTATGTTGTATTTTATAACCAATCGTGTCTGCACCACTTTCAATGATACGTCTAATTGCTTCCATATCATTCTTATCAATCGCATTAAATAATTGCGTGGTTCCATCATATACTTCACAATTTTGCAATCCATCCATTTTACGTTGCTGCATAATTGTTCCAACAAAACCCGCATAATCAAATGCAGGAATAGCTTGACGTGAAAACATGACTATCTCAAAAGGGAAAAAGTCGCCTACACTGCTTGCATTTAGAAACGCACCTTGAATAATGGCATTTGCTAAGACACTGATATCTGGTGTTTGCATTAGAAAATCAGGGTAATTGCTATCAAAAAAAATATACTGATTGCCATCAAATTCAACTTCAAGAGTATGGTTTACATTTTCATAATTTTTTGAATTTATTTTAACTTGACGTCCTGGCATAACAATGCTTTTCAATAACGCCATCAACTCTTCTTTCCTTAAGTTGATTTTGTGAATATGCTCGGACTGAATAGGAACCGAACCCTCTTTATAACGAATGGTGCCCTCAGGCAAAAACGCGGCTTGAACATTTGTTGAAAGCATATTTAATATATATTCCCCTTTTTTTTCTAAGGGTAGCCCAGCTGGCAAATATTTATCGGTCATGTTCTGAATGAAAATAGCGAGGTTGATGTACTTGGTGAACAGCAACCAATCTTTATTGGGCTCTTTCGGAATCGCAGAGGCAGCAGGCAAATCTTCCATTTCACCTATTCGGTATAATTCAGCAAGATACTCACTAGAAAAACCATCTTGTTTTGCCAAAATATAAAGAAAAGTTAAAGCATTACAAATGCCCTCAGCATTAACTTGTTTAAAATTATTTTTTAGGGCAAATTGGTTTAGTTTTGCAATAATGGTATCTTGAATTAGACCTTCTCTTTGCATGATGACCTCATGTTTGATGAGCTCACCTTTAATTTTACTCCATCCGCAAAGAGTTATTTTTTTAAAATGCTATCATATAGCTAGGATGAGAGATGGTGGAGTTGGCTTATAAATTCGTTCACTTCCCTTTCTGTCGTGGCAAATGAAGTCATTAATCTGACTTCATTTTTTTCCGCATTCCAGACATAGAAATGAAAATCATTTTGTAATTTGGAGATGTAAGAAGGTGGCAAGATAGCAAATACTGCATTAGCTTGCACTGCTTGCGTCAGCTTAATGGAAGGAATATCAGCCAACGATTGAGCCAATTTGATGGCCATTTTATTTGCATGAGCTGCATTTTTCTGCCATAACTGATTGCTTAGTATGGCACTAAATTGCGCGGCGAGATAACGCATTTTTGAAGCCAGTTGCATACTATGTTTGCGTATATATAAAAAATCTTTTGCAAGCTCGCGATTAAAAAAAACAACGGCTTCACCCAGCATTAGACCGTTTTTAGTACCGCCAAATGACAAGACATCGACCCCGCAATCACGTGTCAGCGCACGCAATGATAAATTTAATCCTGCGGCCGCATTACTGATGCGAGCACCATCCACATGTAAATATAATGCATGTGAGTGTGCAAAATCAGCGATGGTTTTAATTTCAGCAGCGGTATAAACCGTACCACATTCTGTACTTTGACTAATTGAAATGACTCGAGCTTGTACGTGATGCTGATCACCCACTGGATCAAGACATTGTCTGATCCCAGCGACCGTCAATTTGCCATCCGTGGTCGGGACGAGTAATAATTTTGAACCCATAAATTTTTCTGGGGCACCGCATTCATCCATTTGTATATGCGCGCTGGTTGCGCAAATGACAGCATTATAGCTGTGATTAATGGCAGCCAAGGACGTTACATTGGCTGCTGTGCCATTAAACACAAAGAAAACTTCTATGTCGGCACCAAAATGGTGTTGAAAGTGTGTGATCGCTTCTTGAGTGTAACGATCACCGCCATAAGCAGGTTCAGCTGATTCATTCGCCGCAATAATAGCCGTTAATACGTCAGGGTGAATGCCAGCGTAATTATCGCTCGCAAAATTAATTTTATTCATGGCTTCCTCAAGAATTCTTGGGTGCAACCAATATTAAACAGATCGCTACCCTGCTTTAATAGACAGCACCGATCTGCAATTGCCACAACCAAGCATATAATCCGTCTGCTGCGACAAGCGAATCATGGTCACCTTGCTCGGTTACCGCACCATTTTCCAGCACATAAATGGTATCTGCATGGCGTACGGCATTCAAGCGGTGGGCAATGATAATGATCGTTTTGTTTTCAGCAACATTCATGATGGATTGTTGAATGGACGCTTCCGTTTCGTTGTCCATCGCTGAAGTAGCTTCGTCCAGAATAAAAATGGGTGGATTTTTTAAAATGGCACGAGCAATGCTTAAACGTTGCTTTTGACCACCGGATAGCTTTAAACCACGATCCCCAACTTTAGTTTTATAAGCTTGCGGCATTTGTGAAATAAATTCATGCGCATCAGCCATTTTAGCTGCTTGTTCAATTTCTTCAGGTGTGGCGTTAAACGTGCCGTAGGCAATATTCTCGGCAATCGTACCATTAAATAAAAACACATCCTGACTGACATAACCAATATTGCGACGCAGCGTATCCAGCTCGTATTCCTTCAAATTTTTACCATCGAGGGTAATCATGCCTTGCGTTGGATCATAAAAACGCAACAACATTTTCACTAATGTGCTTTTACCAGTACCCGTACTGCCTACGAAACCAACCGTTTTACCGGCTTCAATGGTTAAATTTAAATCCTGTATTAATGGCTTTTGCGCTTGCGTATAAGTAAAACTCAAATCTTGAAAAGTGATCTCACCTTTGACCGTGGTGTTAGGTGATATATGTTTGCCTGAAGTAATGCTAATCGGTACTGACAATAAGTTCATGACGCGATTAATCGATGCCATAGCACGATAAAATTGATCACTGACATCCGCCAGATACGTTAATGGCCATAATAAACGCTGACTTAAAAAGATTAAGACACTATAAGTACTGACTGCTAACTGACCTTGCAAGGCCAACCAACCGCCATACACCAAGGTAGTTAAAAATCCGGTCATGATCGTAATTCGAATCAAAGGTGTAATAATTGCACTCAACCGAATAGCGGAGGCATTTGCTTTTTGATAATCCAGACTTTGTTTTTCCAGAGAATTGAGCTCATATTCTTCGGCTGTATAACTCTTGATAGTGGCAATGCCAATCAAATTATTCATGAAGCGATTATTTAAATCACCCGCTTTCGCGCGCACTTTATCATATTCTGGACCCAGCAAATATTGAAAGTAGTAAGCACCCAATAAAATAAACGGCACAGGAATAAAGGCAAACATCGCAACCTTAGGTGCTAATATAAAAAAGAAAATACTGACAAAAAATGTCGAAGCAATAATATGAATCAGCATATTAATGCCATTATCAAAAAATCTTTCCAGTTGATTGATGTCATCATTTAAAATGGAAACAATATTACCACTGCTGATATTTTCAAAATACGTCATGTCCGCATCTTGAATATGAGTATAAGCATCAATACGAAGTTGATGTTGCAAAGCTTGTGCCAAATTAC
>CAYUYG010000065.1:0-7828 GCA_964449125.1 uncultured Coxiellaceae bacterium
GAAACGCGCTATGGCGTTGGCAATGAGCCAATCACATAAAGAAGTCGTACCCGTGACCATTATTGAAGATGCGGACATTACGGATTTTCCGCGTGGTAAAGATATTACCGTCGAGTTATTGCGTGCCATGGTCGCAGCAGCAAAAGAAGAACCGGCTTTGAATGCCTGGTTCGATGGCAAAACATTGGAAAGAAAATTATTTGATGAAGTGCATGTCGGACTCGCAGTAGATACGCCAGAAGGTTTATTTGTGCCGGTGATTAAGGATACCGGTAAACATGCTGAAACAGAATTAAGAAAGCAGATTGATACCTATAAAACATCGGTGAAATCACGTTCTATCGCACCTGCTGATATGCAAGGAGCGACAATAACACTTTCAAATTTTGGTACTATTACCGGCCGTTATGCAACGCCTATCATTGTGCCACCGACAGTGGCGATTTTGGGTTGCGGACGTAGCCGCGAAGTGCCGGTGGTTAGGCAGGGGCAAATTATTGTTGGTCGCTTGATGCCTTTATCTTTAACATTTGATCATCGTGCAGTCACTGGCGGTGAAGCCACCCGATTTTTAGGTACCGTTATTAAACACCTGCAAAGCATAAAATAGACCTTAATCAATTAAATGGCTGAAATTAGAACAGATAACTTCAGCCATTTATTCTCCTGATTTCATTAACTATTTATTTAATCATCAAAATGGAAACTAATGTTTAGTTTTAGAGCTAATCTGTGGCGGCTTTTAACTTATCGTTTTTAAAAAAATGATATGATGAAAGTACACTGATAACAGGACGTTTCCATGAGCAAGCTGATATTGACAATTGCAGTGAGTGTGATGGTAATGTTCACAGCGGGTGGTGCGCTCGCTCAGTCCTCTATGCTGACTTATTTTGATTCAGTCCAATTAACTTCCTTTCCTTTTCTCGTCATTAGCGTGTTATTAATTTTTAGTCTCATGTTGCTAGTGGCTGGTCTACGATCCAAGAAAAAAGTTGCTTATCTCGCACAAGAAAAAACTGATACCGAAATTAAATTGCATGAGCAGCAGAATCTGTTCGAAACCATATTTGATGATACGCATAATGGCATTGCTTTGCTCAATTTAGACGGACATTTTTTACGCGCAAATAAATCCTTATGTGAAATGCTCGGTTATAGTGAATCTGATCTGCTAGCAATGAATTTCTATTATATTATTCATCCAAATGATTTGAATAAATTACAGGTTTATATCCAGCAATTAATTGACGATCAAGTTAAGGTTCATCAGTCTGAACAACAGTGTTTCAAGAAAAATGGTGATTTGCTCTGGATTATGTCCACTTTGTCTTTAATACGTGACAAGTATGGGAATCCTGTTTATTACATCATACAAATCCAAGATATTACTTTACAGAAAAAAGCTGAAGAACGTTTGAAACACATGGCGTATCATGACCCGCTGACAGGACTGGCCAATCGCAATAAACTGGAACAATTTATCAATCATATTCTCGCTTCAGCACGTCGTCATCAACAAAGTTTTGCACTGATGTTTTTTGATCTAGATCGATTTAAAAATATTAATGACACAATCGGTCATGAGGCCGGCGATTTATTGTTACAAATTATAGCGGAACGTTTGCGAAGTGCTGTGCGCAGCACTGACTTAGTGGCAAGGCTCGGCGGCGATGAATTTGTGTTGGTGATTACTGATGTTAAAAAAACCGAATCGCTTGCAGCCATTTCGCAGAAAATTTTAGAAAGCATCATGAAAGTGATTGTCATTAAAGGTCAGGAAATTTATATCACCACTAGCATTGGCATTAGCCTTTATCCGTACGATGGGCAAAACATGCAAACGTTGATGAAAAATGCAGACCTAGCTTTGTATCGTGCCAAGGAACATGGCCGTAACAATTACCAGTTCTACACAATGGAAATGACGAGCAAAGCACAAGAAAAATTGGCATTACAAAACGCTCTTGGCCATGCTTTAGCTAAAAATGAATTTGTCTTGCATTATCAACCTAAAATGGAAATTGAAACTCGACGTATTACGGGTGTAGAGGCTTTATTACGCTGGAAAAATAAGGATTACGGCATGATTTCACCGAGTGAGATCATTGCATTAGCAGAAGAGACGGGTTTGATTATTCCCGTAAGTGAGTGGATATTAAAGACAGCCTGCAGTGAGTTAAAAAAATGGCATGATATGGGTTTGAAATCCTTGACCATGTCTGTCAATTGTTCAGCAAGACAATTCAAACAATCGACTTTCGTTGACGATGTTCTAAATGCGGTGAAAGCGTCAGGTTTGTTGCCGCAAGCTCTCGAAATTGAAGTGACGGAAGGTACCATTATGCAGGATCCGGAAAATAATCTACGTGTTTTGTATGCCTTGAAAGATTTAGGCATCAAAATAGCCATTGATGATTTTGGGACAGGCTATTGGTCCCTAAGCAATTTACGCCGTATAGCGGTAGATAAAATTAAAATTGATAAAACGTTTATAAAGCAAATTGCAACGGATGAAACCTCAGCTGCAATTACAAGTGCCATTATTATGATGGTCAAAAAACTAGGAATTCAATGCATAGCGGAAGGTGTTGAAACACACGAGCAATTTGAAATTCTTGCTCGTGAAGGTTGCACTGAGATTCAAGGCTATTATTTAACGCAAGCTTTGGCAGCGGAAGCCATGACGAAATTCTTAAAACATCCTATTCCCGATGCAGAAAGCATTACCAAGAATAATGAAACCACGTTTTAATCCCTCAACGGTGCATTACGTCAATTTACATGCATTAATTTAAGTCCGAGCTGGTCTTATAGAGCGCCTCGCTGGTTCAGGCCCATACGTTGCTTCTTCAATATTTTTAGCCTGAAGAGCTAAAGTGAATACATTATTAGGTAAAGTCAGTATAGAAGTAAAATTTGGCCCCCCGGGTAACAGAGTAGCGAAGCTGCCGAGTAGTACACTGGCCATTCGCAAAGCCAATAGGGTTGAGAGTTGATCTTGACGCTGGTTAGTGACAATATTTAAGAAATTTTGTATATCGCGATAACCTTCCACAGCACCACCCACAAGGCGCCCAGTTATGAAGCCAATAGCAAAACCTACGATGATATTTACTAAACTTTCACAATGGGTGAAAGTATAAGCGACTCCCAATAATCCACCCATTATCCCAAATATTTCCCGTTCAGGAATGAGTAAATCAGCCATGCCTCCCGCATATAAAATTTCAAGCCCGATATTAGCACAATTGTGCGTATTCTTTTGATGCGATCCTGTGCCTGTAAAAGAAGCCCAAAGAATTTCTTGATTGTTTCTAAAAGATTTCGCTACGCGCATCATTTTTTGGGTATCTAAACTATATAAAATAAGCGTATTGTGCGGTTTTCCCAGCTCAATAAGTGATTGTTGTATTTCGATGGGTAACTGTTTAACAATCTCTAATACTTCTTTAGCGGTCAATGTTTCTCCACGCTTATTTTTGAATGCAGCTGGTACGTGTTGCCAAATATGGGGTCCGCTATTTATGAAGCCATGGATTTGACATTCTTCTTGTAGAGAGGGAACAAAATAAGAGGCAACCCCTTTTCTCAGCTGGAAGAGAGAGTGATTTGAAAAATTCTCGTGAATGTCCGTCATTAAACTGATATAACAGCATTCGTCTTCGTGATGAATCTCCAGGGAAATATGACCCGCGGTTAACTGACTATGTTTAAATAAATTTACTTTTACAAAATTACATTTATCATTTGGCCAGGGCAATCGCTTACCAGTGGTTAGAAAAAAAAATTGTTTACCCGCTTGCATAATTCCTCCGGCTAACGCTTGGTTCGTTTATCTTTGGCGTTGTCACTTGAGCTGCCTCCATTTCTTCGAAAAGAAAGCCCAAGCTACGTACTCATCACTTCATGATTTGATTGTCAAAATGAAATTGGTCACCTTCTTTTGTGATAGCCACAAAAGCATGTTTTTCACACTTATCTTTGCCAGGAGGATTAGGCAGCAAAGGTGCAGGGAAATTGCTGGGCATAATATTAAACTTGCCATTTTCTTCGATAGTAAAAGGAATGTTTGCCTGATAACCACATAGGGGATCAAAAGGAAAGTTACTATCATTAACTATAAACCAGTAAGTAATTTGTCCGTTTTCTATTTTTGTAGGATTAGTGTAAGTGACATAATAACCGTGGTCGCTATTAATAGCCTGCATGCAGGTTGGGCAATTTGCCTTAAAGGGAGCGTTAAAATAAATTTCTTTCCCGGTTACTTGAATTTGTTGAGTTTGTACGGGAAAAAATGAAGTGTTAATCCCTGCATAGGCTTGTGTTCCTAATAACGAAACTAGATTTACGGCAAAGATTATTTTTTTTGATAAAGTCATTTACTTACTCCATTAAATATTAAGATGAATATGTGTTACGTTGGTAATAATTCCTAGATATTCTCTTGATACGTTTTACGCAATAAACGTCGCATAATTTTATTCGAAGCAGTTTTTGGAAGTTCACGCGTGAAGACAACATCATGTATTTTAAATAAAGGGTTCAGTGACGTGTTAATACGTTTTTGCATAGCACGTAAAGTATCTTGCTTAGGCAACTCGGTTTGTGTAACCGCATAAATAATTAATTGGCTAGGACCATTATCCACTGGGGAAATAGCAATGGCAGAGGTTTCCACGATATCTGGCATGCCTGCCAGTGTGCGTTCAATTTCAGCTGCACTCACCTTGATGCCACCTAAATTCATGGTGTCGTCGACTCGTCCAAGAATGGAATAATAACCATTGGGCAGTTGCCTAATTTGATCACCATGACGTCGCAAGATTTTATTATCATCCGTGGTGGGCATATTGGCAAAATACACTTGATAATGATCAGCATTGAGTAGCGTTGTCGATAAGCCCATCGATGGCGGAATAATGGCAACTTCCCCAATCTCGGATTGTTTACCGTTTTCATCGAGAATGACAAACTGTAATCCCATTGCTTGTGTGGAAAAAAGGGAAGGATAATTTTTTTCTACGACGGTGCTGGACACATACGCACCGCCAATTTCTGTGCCGCCACAGTATTCAATGACGGGTTTATAACCAGCAAGATACATTAAATAAAACATATTTTCTGGATTGGAACACTCACCGGTTGAGCTGAACACTTTAATCGATTGCCAATCCAGTCCCTCCATACATTTACTTTGACGCCAAGCAGCGACTGAGGTGGGCACCACACCCAACATGGTCACCTGGGCACGTGAGACAAACTCACCAAAACTACGGTCTTTGGGAGCATCGGGATAAAGTGCGATGGTCGCGCGATTAATCAATGCTGCAAATACAAGCCAAGGACCCATCATCCAGCCTAAGTTAGTCGGCCATGCCAACACATCATTGGCCTGAATGTTCTGATGAAAGTAAGCATCACTGGCTGCCTTGATAGGGGTGGTGTGGTTCCAAGCAATGGCTTTGGGTTCGGCAGTCGTACCAGATGAAAATAATATATTACACGCAGCCATGGGATCACAGGCAACGGCTGTAAATTCACTGTTGCTGACAAGAAAGTTTTCCCAAGCAGTATCCTGTTGATCCACAATTAGCATGGCTTCTTCGCTATCAGGCAAAACAAAAGCAGCGACACCTGGATAAGTGTTTCTAGCCGTGCATACTTTTTCATACAAGGGAATTTTTTTATTGTTCCAGACACTCACATCTTGCGTAAAGACCGCTTTTGCACGTGCGCTTTTAAAGCGAGAAGCAATTTCTTGACTAGAAAAACTATCTGCGATGGACACCACGACACCGCCCATTTTTATAATACCAAGATAAATGGCTACCGCGGTCATGGTCATCGGCATAACAATCGCAATCGCATCACCTGCGCACAATCCTTTTTGGATTAAACTATTGGCGATGCGGTTTGATAATACATTTAACTCCTGGTAACTGACACGACAAAGTTGCCTATTTTTATCTTCATACAAAATAGCAGTGGCTGTGGCAGGTGCCAAAAAACAGCTTTCCGCGATATTTAATTTGGCATCCGGAAGCCAGTGGGGTGAGGACAAATTTTTACTGGAATTACAGACAGCCGTCGGTTTTTTTTTAAATACAATCTCCAATTGGGCAATGATACGCTGCCAAAAATCGTCAGACTGATTAACGCTAAAAGCATGGAATTGTTTGACAGTTCCCATTTCCAGCCGTGCCATGAATTGCGTAATATTAGCGGCTGCTTGAATACTCGCCGAAGGCTGCCAGACGGGGGCAGTGTCTGGGTGGTCTAGCCATAATGGAAAGAGTTTTCCAAAAATAAATTCATGTATTTCAAATGGATAGAGGCTATCCAGTATAAATACAGATAATTTCTCCCATATTTGCTCCGCCGTTTCGGCTTGGTCACTTAGTGTGATTATTTTATTCAGTAGTTCCGCTGCAGCGGAAGTAGTTAAACCTAAGCTTGTTAGTTCAACTGTGTTGATATCGAGGTACATAGCTAATCCTTGCTGAGCCTATGGAGAGAAAGCCCAGTATGCTATACTAAGCACCAAAAAAACGGGAGTGTTATATGCAGAAAAAAGCGATTGTGTTGTTTTCTGGTGGTCTTGATTCAACCACCTGTCTTGCCATGGCAAAAGAGGCAGGTTTTGCCTGTCATGCATTAAGTTTTTCTTATGGGCAAAAACATCATGCTGAGATTGAACGGGCAAAACAGCTTGCCGACAAAATGGGTGTGGTTGAGCATAAAATTTTACAGTTACCAATAGGTGAATTAGGTGGTTCGTCCCTTACCGACGACGCCTTACTTGTTCCGGATTTTCAGGAAACAATCGGTATCCCTAATACGTACGTGCCTGCGCGTAATACCATCTTTTTATCTTTCGCCTTGTCCTGGGGAGAGATTATTGGCGCCTATGATATTTACTTTGGTGCGAATCACGTTGATTATTCAAATTATCCGGATTGCAGATCGGACTATTTGCAGGCTTTCGAAACCTTGGCTGCCTTGGCAACGAAATCGGGTATTGAACAAGCGCCCCGTTTCACGATTCACACTCCCTTGTTACACAAAAATAAAGCGGCAATAATTCAGGAAGGTTTACGTTTAGGCATCGATTATTCACAAACAATATCTTGTTATCGCGCCGATGCAAAAGGCCGTGCCTGTGGCAAATGCGATAGCTGCCACTTTCGACGAAAAGGTTTTAACGAAGCGAGTGTAGTCGATCCGACACTCTATGTTTAAACAAAAGGCCATACATAGTGTATGGCCTAAAAAAGAGATTGCTAGTCAAGCATTCCATATTGCTTTAGTTTTTTCCGTAAGGTACCGCGTGAAATGCCAAGAATATTCGCCATTTTCACTTGGTTATAATGCGTATGATTAATTAAAACCTCGAGCAAAGGCCGTTCGATTTCTTCCAATAGAATGGAATAAAAATCGACTGGTTGTTCACTCCCAATATTCGAAAAATAATTACGCAAGGTATCTTTAACCACTTGTTTTAAAGTGATTGTTTCTAAATCATCAGCAATAGCCATTTTTTTATTCATAATAAAAACTCCATACTGTCCCTGATTTTAATAGTATCTTTCCATGATGTAATTACTAAAAACAACTTCCTTAAAGGAAGTCAGATCTAAGATAGTTGTTGTGAATACTAAATTATTAAGATGTCAATTCAGTCGTTTCATCAAGTGTAACATGATCAACTATGGATTGCGCAGCTTCAAGTCTTTTTGGTTGTTCTAAAGTGGTAGCTGAAGAAGCAGACCGGGACATTCTTTTGGTTTTAGACGACGTCAATGACCCGGGCCGCTTGGCTGACCTG
>CAYUYG010000066.1:0-7712 GCA_964449125.1 uncultured Coxiellaceae bacterium
GAGTATGCCAATTAAAAAAACTGATGGTCTGCAAATAGAGAGTGAAGCAACGCAAAGTCAAACGCAATTTTATGTATTGCAAAAAATAATTTTAATTATTTTGATTTGCATGCTATTCGCAACACTACTTGGTCTGACTGGCCATGGGCTATTTGGATATAGTATCGCAGGCAGTCAACAACTCAATTTTTGGGTGTCTTATGATAAATTTACGCGTAAGCACTCCTCTACACAACTCAAAGTGTATATTGTCAATCCTGATCCCAGTACTCATCTCGTTACATTAAAAATCAATCGAGCGTATTTACAACGTTTTTACATTCTACAAATGTTGCCACAACCGATCAGTGTTGCCACTGATAAAGGCGATATTGCGTATCATTTTTCTGCGCAATCGAGCGTGTTAGCGGTGCAAATTTTGGGAGAGCCTATAGAGGCTGGCTGGATGGATGGTCTATTCAGTGTTAATCAAGACACAATTACCTTTCGCCAATTTATTTTTCCTTAAGGATCAAGCATGGAAGCTTTGTTTCGCGCGGCGTTTATGTATATTTTTTTAATGTTTATTATTCGTATTTCTGGCAAGCGTACCTTATCGGAAATGACAACTTTCGACTTGGTATTGTTACTCGTGATTGGTGATGCATCGCAACAAGCCATTGCCAGCAATGATTATTCTGTTACGAACGCTGTCATTATTATCAGTACTTTTATCGTGATAGATATGCTCATGGCCATGTTAAAAAATAAATTTCGATGGTTTGATCGTGTCGTTGACGGTACGCCGTTGGTCATTGTTGCTAATGGAAAACTTATCAAAAAATTCATGCAACAAATGCAAATAAACGAAGAAGACATACTGGAAGCTGCACGCAAAGAACATGGGCTTGCGCGTATGGAGCAAATAAAATTTGCCGTTCTGGAAAAAGATGGATCGATCAGTATTATTCCTGAAAAATAAGAAACGCGAATAAAAAAAAGCCCCTTTCGGGGCTTAGGTCCGGATGGAGCAACTACTCTCTTGAAGTTTTTTGTTCTTCGAGGATATTAAACAAATTGTCGTAACGATTATGAGGACTCCATGCATACCACCCATCTGCTCCTGCTTCATGTACTGCCTTCAATTGTGCCTTGATATAAGCCACTTTTTTATCGCGTGACATGGCTGGATAGTGATAATTAGAAAGTTCAATATAAGCATATACTTTCATGGGCATTTTATCATTGAACTGATTTTTAATGCTGGTGAGAGAGTCATACACTGTTTCATAAGGTGTCTGATAGTGCTTCGCGAAAGGGGAATAATGTGATGGATAAACCATCGGGCAAATGGCATCCACACTTTGGGAAAATAATTTAATATTTTGGCCTATGTATTTTGATTCACCAAAGCTGGCAACCCCAAATACATCCACTTGAAGCGGTATGTTTTGCGCGGCTAGTTTATCTTTGTACCACTGAATGATAACTTGTATCTTTTTAGCATTTTCAGCGGAAGGTTTTTGTTTAGTATTGTAGCGAATATAGTCTAATTGTATTTGATTAGCGCCCCAGTCGACGGCTTGCTGAACCAACTTATATTTGCGCTGCCAATACTCAGGATTGTTGACTCGTTCTGCTGTGCCACCGTCCGGAAAAACTACAATTCGGGCAACATAGCTTATATCGTTTTCTTTTAAGAGCGCGATATTATCTCGATAGCGTTTGGAGGGAATGTCCATATCGACAACAAAGGTATCGATACCGGCAACCTTCGCCCGCTTGATTAAGTAATTGAGATAAGTGGTATTTTCCAGAGAAGATTGGGTGATATAAATCCCTTTAACTTGAGCAAAGGCGCTTGTCATCATGCAGAGTGACGATAAAAGGAGCGCCATCCTTAAAAATTTATTAAACATTGCTGGCAGCCTCGTTTTTACATTTCCCTATAATTATAGTTATAACGTAATTGAGACTTTGTGCTTGTGATATAATATGAGAAAATTAGCGCTGTCCAAAAATTGCCGTGCCAATCCTGACACACGTTGCACCTTCTGCAATCGCTGCTTCAAAATCTCCTGACATACCCATTGATAATGTGTCGAATGGAAATTGTTGACGTAAATTATCCCAGAGTTGAAAAATGGAACGGAAAGCTTGGCGCTGCGCGTTGAAATCAGTTTGCGGAGCAGGAATACTCATGAGACCACGTAAACGTAAATTCGGCAATGCCAAACAATATTTAGCGAGTGAAATCACTTCTTGTTTATCACGCAAACCGGATTTACTGATTTCATTGCTAGTGTTCACCTCAAGACAAATATTTAAAGGTGGCAATGAAGAAGGTCGTTGATCATTTAAACGTTTGGCAATTTTTTCATTGCAAATGCTTTGAACCCAAGCAAAATTTTCAGCAATCTTACGCGTTTTATTACTTTGTATTGGCCCAATAAAATGCCATTCAGGCGGTACAAAGGAATCCGCACCATTTTTTGCGAACGTTTCGATTTTTTCGAGTGCTTCTTGGAGGTAATTTTCACCAAAACAATGAAGGCCTGCTTCATAAGCCGCGCGTATTTTTTCCAAGGATTGGCCTTTGCTAGCACCTAAGAGTTGCACCGAACCGGGTTCACGCTGATATTTACTTTCATAGTCGGCGATCATCTTATTTATCTTTTGTAAGTTTTGGTTTATGTCAGTCATGATGACATCATAACGCGGTTTACCTAGATCTCAAAATATCCTGAATCAAGCCGATTTTGCGATATGTCTAACAGCAATAACCTCGGTTTATTTTTTTAGTTTCAATCTGAAAAGATCCTGCGGCATGGGCTAATCTTTTAGTATCGTCCAGCAATACTTCAATTTTTCCACCGCGTTCAATCATGGCATCGATTGTTTTTAATAATTCTTCTCTGGTTGCCTCTGCCATTTTTTGTACGCCATCAATCAAGATATCGCGAGCGATATAACCAAGTGGATTATTTAAAATATCCTGCAAATTAGTGCGAGTACGCTCAGGATAACGATAAGCGAGTTCAATATTATACTGCAAGTAATATAATTCAGGGCGTTCTCTGGTGCATTCAAGCCGTGTTTTACTGACAATTACCATTATCGTATCGGGATCTATTTTTTTTATATAATGAAATTCACAGCGTCCATCTACATTAATAATATTAATATCGTGTTTTTCAAAATGATTTAATGTAGGAAGCGTATTATTTTCAAAATTGGCCAAACCATTAAACTCATTATATCCAAGTTTCATGGCAGGAACGCTCTGCAGTTTTT
This sequence comes from uncultured Coxiellaceae bacterium, assembly GCA_964449125.1. Taxonomy (GTDB): domain Bacteria; phylum Pseudomonadota; class Gammaproteobacteria; order DSM-16500; family DSM-16500; genus Aquicella. Next base: position 3,274 of record CAYUYG010000066.1, read on the forward strand.
TGTAAGAGTAAGGAGTGACTTGATAAATTCCAATGGCAATTAGCATCGTGCAGACCGCCTTTTTAATTATATAAAAATCATTTTAGGTTTGGTTCACGCACAATACAATAGATTTTTGCAGGAAAAGAACCCCGAGCAGATGCGCGGGGTGTGGCGTTAAGCTTAGCTTAATGTCGGACCAGCGTTATGAATGTCATCACTGACACTGAAGCGTTTGAAATTTTCGATAAATTGTTTAATTAAAGTATCGGCATTCTTTTTGTAAGCGGCTTGATCATTCCACGTTTTGCGTGGATCAAGTAACGCCGTATCCACACCGTGTACTTGTTTTGGAATGCTTAAATTAAAACCTTGCAAGGTTTCGTATTCAGCATTACGTAAGCTGCCATTTACAATCGCACTAACAACGGCACGAGTAGTCGGAATAGAAAAACGTTTACCGCCTTCACCATGTGCGCCACCAGTCCAGCCAGTATTCACCAGATAAACTTGTGCATCATGTCCGCGTAATCGCTGCATTAATAATTCTGCATACACGCGCGGTGGTCTTGCAAAAAATGGCGCGCCAAAGCAGGTACTAAAGGTTGGTTTGATGCCGCCGCCTTGACCGACTTCTGTGCTACCCACGAGTGCGGTATAACCACTTAAAAAGTAATAAGCAGCTTGTTCAATGCTCAAACGTGCAACCGGTGGTAAGACACCGTATAAATCGCAGGTAAGAAAAAGTACGGCAGAAGGTTGTTTGCCACGATTATTCATGACGCGTTGATCAATAAATTCGCGTGGATAAGCAGCGCGCGAATTTTGTGTAAGGCTAGAATCAGCATAATCTGGTTCTTTGGTGCTTGGATTCAGCGTAACATTTTCTATAACAGAACCGTAACGGATCGCGTTCCAGATTAATGGTTCGCGTTCTTGTGAGAGATCAATGCATTTTGCATAGCAGCCACCTTCAAAATTGAAGATGCCATCTTTGCCCCAACCATGCTCATCATCACCAATCAAGAACCGATCTGGATCGGCGGACAAAGTTGTTTTACCAGTACCCGATAAACCGAAGAATAAAGCGGTATCTTCGTCTTTGCCTGCATTGGCAGCACAATGCATAGGCAAAATAGCGTGTTCAGGCAATAGGAAATTTAAAACGGAAAACATGGCTTTTTTCATTTCACCCGCGTAATGCGTACCGCAAATTAAAATTTGTCGTTTGGTGAAATTTAAAATGACAGCTGCATCGCTATTAACACCATCACGCGCAGGATCAGCTTTAAAATTGGGCGCATTTAAAATGGTCCATTGATTAGCCGCATGGGTGACGACCGGTGTTTCTGGACGAATAAATAAAACATTGCAAAATAAATTATGCCAAGCCAATTCCGTGAGGACTTGAACGGGAACGTTTAAGGTTTCATGTGCGCCGACTTCTAAATAGGATTCAAAAGACACGTCCTTGCTTTCAAGATAACGCTGTACTTTTTGCCAAAGCGCATCAAATTTTTCTGAGCTGATGGCTTGGTTGATGTTGTTCCAATCAACTTGTGAGGCAGTAATATCATCCTTAACAATGAAGCGGTCTTTAGGAGAGCGGCCAGTACGCGCACCCGTTTTTACCACTAATGCCTGATTGGCTGCGAGTTCGCCTTCGCCGCGCGCCAGGGCTGCATCGATTAATTCTTTAACAGAAAGATTGGTAAGGATATTGGATTGCATATTTCTAACCTCATTAGTGGAGTAGACCATCATTGGTATCCTATATAATGTCGGGACTTATTTTTCTTGGGTTTAAATCGCGCATATTGTACATAAAGTTTGTTCAAACCTCTAATTCTCTTTATGAGTTTACATTTGATACACACTCACATATATTCTTTTGATTGCCCATTAAGAGATCAAAATTTGATTAAAAATAAGGCAACTGTTGAATTAATGCAAAGGAGATGGTTTATGTCTAAAAAAATCATGATGTTAGGCGCAGTGTTATGCGCTAGTACCGTGCCCGCTTTTGGCGCCACCCAAATTGACTTAAGCAAACAACCCATTCAGTTTCTACGTAGCATGACTGGAATGACCCCAAAGGCAGCTGTTGGGACATCTAATAATTTACAGGAAACTAGCCGTTCAACCGATTTTAATCAAACAACTAATGTGGGTTTGCAACAAACTTATGCAGGTTTTCCCGTTTGGGGCGGTGATATAGCCGTACATATTCCTCATGCGGCAAAAAATGCTCGCCTTGCAGCCGCCTTAGCCACTCCAACTAGCACGATGAATGGAACGTTTTATCAAGATCTGGCTAAAGATTTGAAAGACACGCCTGCGCAAGTGTTTACACCAGCGCAAGCAGAAAAAGCGATGACACAAGTCATCAAACTATATGAAAAACAAATTGGACGTAAAATTGATGCACAACATCAAAAAAATCGCTTGCTTGTGTATGTTGATGAAAACAATAAAGCGCATTGGGGATTTAATTTGAGTTTTTATGTTCCTTCCGATCGCAGTAGACCAGCTATGCCAAGCTTTTTGATCGATGCGATTAATTTTGATGTGTACCAACAATGGGACAATATCCAAACCTTATCAGATGTGAAGGGTGGTGGTTTTGGTGGAAATGAAAAAACCTCATCGAGCAAAATGGTTTACGACGGTATGCAAGGTGCAGGTCATCTTTCGTCATTGAACATGCAGCGTAATGACGCAAACGAGACTTGTTACTTACAAAATGCTGAAGTACAAGTGGCAGATTTCAGAATCTCTGAAAGCGAACCAGTCACCTTTAAATGCAGTAAACAGGATGTACAACATAATAATTTATATTGGGACGGCCAGTTAGATGCCATCAATGGGGCGTATTCACCGAATAATGATGCTCTGTATTTTGGCCAGATCATTAATGGCTTTTATAAATCTTGGTATGGATTCAAGGGTGTGTTAATTAAAGACGATAAACCCATGGTCTTGTCCATGGTGACGCACTCACCCAATTACGGTGATCCAGATAATGCATTCTGGGATCCGCAAAAAGAAAAAATGTTTTTTGGAGACGGCAAGAATTTATTTTATCCTTTAACCTCTTTAGGGGTGACGGCGCATGAAATCAGCCATGGCTTTACTTCACAGCATTCTGATTTAAAATATTTCGGCGAATCCGGTGGTATGAATGAAGCATTTTCCGATATGGCTGCGCAAGCTGCCGAATTTTATGCGGCAGGAAAAAATAGTTGGCAGATTGGGCCGGAAATTGTAAAAGTCGGTGATTTTGCTTTGCGTTACTTGAACGATCCTATGCAAGATTGTCATAACCCAGTCTTTGGCGAAGGTGAGCCGGGCAAGTCCTGTTCACTCGATAACGCTGTGGCATATAGTCAATATCTCCAAAAACATAGAAATGATTACGGCATGGATCAGAAGGGCAAGTGGTACGATAATCGGGTTCCCAATGTGCACTTGAGCAGTGGTATTTACAATAAAGCATTTTATTTATTGGCAACTTCACAAGGTTGGAATGTACGTAAAGCATTTGATGTGATGGTTCAAGCTCAAACCAGTAAATATTGGACATCAACGAGTAGCTTTAAGCAGGGTGCTTGTGGTGTGATGCAGGCTGCGCGTGACTATAAGTATGATACCGCCGCTGTGGCAAAAGCCTTTAATGGCGTAGGTATTGATATGACAAGCTGTTAAATAAATCTTAAAAAAAGCCCAGACTAAGCTGGGCTTTTTTATTTGTGCGGTAGGTATAGATCGTCATCGCTGACAGCTTATCAATCCTAATTATTTCATCTGACCTAGTTGTTGTAGCATGCCTAAATCGTCTGATTGACGCCAGTGTTCAACAATTTTGCCGTTTACTATGCGTTCAATTTGCATTTGATTAACGCTAACAATTTTTCCAGTTGGCGCTATCCCAAATAAGTCACCTTTGTGTGTGCCGTGCATTACACAATGAATAGCCACCTGTTCATCTGTAACCACCATGTTTTTAATTTCAAACCTCAAGTCAGGAAATGCTTTTCTTATTCCCGCAATAATTGGCTTTAAACCCTTAGCACCACGCTCAGGATTAGGTGCTCCTGGACTATGATTAATATAGTTAGAGTCAATAATTTCATCCAGAATATCCAATTTTCCCTGATTCCACACTTCCTCAAAATAGCGAGTTATAATAATTTTGTTTTTTTCGATTTTCATAAGAATAATCCTTCTTATATAAACTAAGTAAAACACATTCAGGCACTATTGAATTTATAGGCATAATGTTTATTCATTTTTACAGCTTAACAACTGAGGCTTTTGTCATCTGATACATTGATTAAACCTAGTTCATCACGTAATGATAGCTAATTTTTTTTCATTCCAAACAAGATCACTAGCAGTGCAATTAAAGTAGAACCTACTAATAACCACATTGCTGCTTGGTAACTCCCAACAAAAAAATG
>CAYUYG010000067.1:0-7711 GCA_964449125.1 uncultured Coxiellaceae bacterium
CATTTTCCACAACAATGATGGCATCATCCACTACTGAGCCGATTGCCAGCACCAGCGCGAGCAAGGTTAGTAAATTAATGGAATAATTCAGTGCCAACATGATAAAAAACGCACCGATGATGGAGAGTGGAATAGCAATTAAAGGAATAACGACAGAGCGAATGGAGCCCAAAAAGACAAAAATCACAATCGTTACAATGATAAACGCTTCTAGTAATGAATTCACTACTTCGTGAATGGATGAACTTACGTAGGCGCTAGAATCATATACAATGCGGCCATTTAAACCCTCGGGTAATTGCTCTTGAATGGAGGGGAAAATTTGCCTAATATCACTAATTACCGTTAATAAATTCGCCGCCGGTGCGACTTTAATACCAATATAAATCGCCGATTGACCATCAAATTTCACCGCGGAATCATAATTTTGCGCACCCAGTGAAACAGTTGAGACATCACCAAGTCGAATAATTGCGCCATTTTGTGCTTTGATAACGAGATTACGAAATTGATCCACCGTACTTAAACCAGTTGCCGCCGTCAAATTCAACGTCACCATATTGCCATCTGTGCGACCAACAGCAGAAATAAAATCGTTTTTAGCTAAAGCGTTTGCTACATCTGCGGGTGTTAAACCAAATCCCGCCATTTTGACGGGATCGAGCCATGCACGCATGGCGAATTGGCGATTACCTAAAATTTCTGCCGTTTGTACCCCACCAACCGCTTGTAATTTCGGTTGCACAACGCGAATCAAATAATCGGTGATTTGGTTATTGGGTAAAATTTTACTGTAAAAACCAATGTACATCGCATCAATCGTTTGACCGATTGCAACCGTGATCACCGGCTGTTGAGATTCCTGGGGTAATTGATTTAGTACTGCATTGACCTTGGTATTAATTTCCGCGAGGGCTTGGTTGGGATCATAATTTAATTTCAAGGTGACTTCGATGGTACTCGTGCCTTGAGTACTGCTGGACGTCATATAATCAATGCCATTCGCCTGCGCAATGGAATTTTCCAGTGGCGTCGTAATAAACCCTGCCATGACATCCGGATCGGCGCCAACATAGGTTGTTGTGACAGTAACAACGGCATTTTCGGTAAACGGATATTGCATAATGGGCAAAGAAAAAAGTGAGCGCATACCGAGTGTCAAAATTAATAAGCTGATAACTGTCGCCAGTACCGGACGTCGAATAAAAATGTCAGTTATCCACATACGCTATCCTTAGATACCTTCGTTTTGCACATCAGGTGCCGGATTATCGCTCGGTTGTACTTTATTATTGATCGCTACCACGCTGCCGTTTTTAAGTTTCAATTGTCCGCTTGTCACCACTACATCGTGCTCCTTGATACCTTTTAATACGGCCACTTGATCACCGCGAGTGGGGCCTGTCACGACAAATGCTTGCTTAGCGATGAGAAGATCTTTATTTTCCTTGCCATTTTTATCCTTACCACCCTTGCGCACGATATAAACTAAATCACCGTACGGATTATAACTGATCGCCGTTTGCGGTACCGTAATATACTTTTTCGGGGCACCGGTATCGACTTCGACCGAAGCAAACATGCCCGGTGTTAATTCATATTTGGCGTTGGGTAAGGTTGCTTCTACTTCAACATTACGTGTACTCGTGTCCACCGCCGGTGAAATGGTAGTTATTTTGCCCTTGAAAATCTTATTGGGAAACGTATCAGATTTAAGCATGACTTCCTGACCCATTTGCAATTGCGCTAACGCTTGCTGAGGCAAATAAAAATCCACATAAATCGGATCGAGTGTTTGCAAATTAACGACTTTGTCACCTGGATTTAAATATTGGCCGGGATTGACAGCTGAAATACCGAGACGCCCAGTAAATGGTGTGCGAATCGTTTTCTTTTCTACATTCGCTGCTTGCTGCGCAACTTGCGCCAACGCATTTTTTAAATTTTGTAAATCGGCATCGACCGTTTGTTTGCTTACCGCTTTGAAAGCAAATTGCGCCTTATCGCGCTCATAGGTAATGCGCGCCAATTCCGCCGTTGCTTGCAATGCCAATAATTGTGCGACATCCGAATCAGCATTTAATTGTACCAATACGGTCCCCTGCTCCACCGTCGTGCCCGGTGTGAAATAAATATTTTTTACCATACCAGCTAATTCAGTCGTGACATTCACCCCTTTAATCGCACGCAAACTGCCGGTTGCTTTCAGAGTTTGTTGCCAAGTTGTGTATTGTGCTGTCAGGGTTGATACGGTTTCGACGGGAGCCTGTGATGCAAAAAAACGTTTTGTCATAAAACTGACAAAACCTTTATAAATAAAAATCAAGGCAAACAGAATGCCAACGATTAGGAGCATCCTAATCATCATTTTACGTTTTTTGACATCATCGATTCTAAGATTCATGTTTTTCTCCCGCAACGGTTCCACCAGCCGCCGCCTAATGATTGAAACAAAGCGGCTGTATCGCTGTAACGCAGTGCTTGCGCTTGAATGCGATTAATCACAGCTTGCTGGTATTGTTGCTGTGCATTGAGCAAAGATAAATAATTGACACCGCCCAAACGGTACTGATCTTGCGACATGTGATAATTATTGCGCGCAGAAATTTCGGCCTGCTTTTGAGCTCGCAATGCGCGCGCATCAGTTTCCAGGGCACGTAAGGAATCCGCCACATTTTGAAAAGCTTGTAACACAGTCTGCCGATACTGAGCCGCCGCTTGATCATACGCCGCAATCGCACCACGCCGTTGAGCCAATAACGCACCACCTTGAAAAATTGGCTGGGTTAATCCATACGTGACAAACCAGACTTTATTGATGGGTTGAAACAAACTGGCGGGCGTTGTGCTGGTCCAGCCGTAATTACCAGTTAATGGGAACTGCGGCAATAAATTGGCGGTGGAAGCACCAATTTGTGCACTCGCTACATGTAATAAGGCTTCTGAGGCACGTACATCAGGTCGTTGCCGCACCATCTCAGAGGGCAAACTCACGGGTAGGCGAGTCGGTAAATTTAATGCGTTTAGTTCGATATCAGGCAGTTTTCCGTTTGGGAAATCACCCACCAGTGCAGACAAGGCATGCCGCGATTGTGATAAATTTTTCTCGAGTGGAGGAATGCTCGCCCGTGTTTGCGCCACTAAGGTTTCCTGGGTCAACACATCCGAATAAGCAACGCCGCCCACATTAAATTGCTTGCGCATAATAATGAGCTGGCCTTCTTGCAGCCGCAGAATTTCTTTCGACGCACGTACTTGGTCCTGCAGCGCCGCGATGGTCACGGAGGTGGTCACAATATTAGACGTAAGCGTTAGATACGCAGCCAGTAATTGAAATTGCTGATAATCCACTTGGGCACGATAGCCTTCAATTTGACGACGCGCCCCGCCAAATACATCGAGGTTATAAGAAACATTCACCGTCGCATTATATAAATTAAAAATGGTCGACGGCACATCGCCGCCACCAATGGTCGCGCCTGAAAACCGCTGCCGTGTGCCATTTACTTGCGCATTAAAATTGGGAAACAACAATGTGCCAATTTGCGCATTCAATGTTTCTTCTGCCTGACGTAAGGCAGCTTCTGCAGCAGCCACTGACGGACTATTTGCCAGTGCGGTGCTGATTAAAATATTTAATTGTCGGGAGCGGAACAACTTCCACCAGTCCGCTGCGATGGCTTGGCCAACGACGAATTGCTGAGATTTTCCCGCATTCCCCGCCGCAGGTGTGCTTACAGTTTTATCAGGAAGTGGGGTTTCGGTGTAATTTTTTACTTTTGGTGCGCGTGGTGTATGGAAATCCGGACCAACCATACATGCGGTGATAGCAAAACTTGAAATACCGATTATAAGAATTTGGACGAAGCGATGAATAAGCCGCACCAACTATCCTTGCTATCAGACTTTAAGAAGTTTTTAATCTATCATATTTTCAGATTGTTAACACCCGTTTCACTGCAACAGTCCACCCGTCATATAACGCATCCGATTCCACCGTGGGCATGACTGGTCGATAATATTGTCCTGCTTGCCAGAGCTCGGCAATTTCATTTAACGATTGATACACCCCGGTTTGCAAACCCGCTAGAAAGGCAACACCCAATGCACTGGTTTCGATACAGACAGGACGTTGCACTTTGGTTCCATACAACACGATTGCGAGAAAAATGGCGTCAATACAATTGGTAACTGCATGTTAGATACAAGAGTCTTTTTATTACATCTTATTTGTTACATCTTTTAAATTACTAACATCCGTTTCTCGCATCCAATGCATTAACAAGCACAAGCGCTAGCATGCTTAATTTTCCAAAAATTCTCAGAAAATTTAACCGTAATTATTCAACCGCTTAGAGATCACCCCTAAAAAAATTACTCACATAGTAATGATCTATACTGATAGATATAAACATAAAAAATAATAATTGAGGCAGTGAGAATAAAAATATGAATGCGCGACAGCATAATGAATTTTCAGTGATTGATTTAAGAAAACCTCCTACGGTCCATTCTCAGCCTGAACCAATAGAATTAACCATTGGCGATCTCCATGCGAATGCCCTTAAGCTCATTTATTACCTAATAAGTAATGATATTTTAAGAGTAAAAGAAGATAAAGATAAAACAAAAGATGATATTTATTTAGAAATTGTTGATGCATATGAAAAATATAAAAATGATAGAGATAGCGAAAAGTTTTTTAGAGAATTTATCAATCTACTAGAAAATTCATGCACCATAAATAATGACCCATCACATTTAATAAGATTAATTGGCGATGAGTTATTTGATCGAGGAGCAAATGACTTCTTTATTCTTAAGTGTTTAGAAATGCTCGATAAAAATAATATCCGAACTGAAATTTTGATTTCTAATCATGGATCCGGATTTGTTGCAGCTATGTTTAATGATGACTTTGTGGATGTAGGTAATGCATTTGGCTCGTATCTTGGTTACCTAAAAACAAAAAAAATTATCTTATCAGATGAAAGAAATGTTGAAAGCTCGGCACAAGAGATTGCTAGAAAACATTATTTACCAAAGTTAAAGATAGTAAGTTACAGCTTATCGCCAGATGGAAAAAATATAAAAATTTACTCTCATGCGCCTATAGATTTAGACATTATTCGATATATGGCGGAAGAATTAAAAATTCCTTATCAAGCAGATACAGCACGCGCACTTGCCGAAACTATAGATAAAATTAATCAAAAAGTTCAGCAAGATTATATTCAACAGAATAAATTAGGGGAATTGTTGCATGGTAAATATGATAAACCGCAATTGTATACTAAGGAGATTGACGGAAAAAATCATCCTTTTTTATTTTCTATATGGAATAGAAATTACGCCATCTTAAATCGTAATGAACAAGCAAAACAAGCTGAATACGGTCTTCATTTTGTACATGGCCATGATGATAATCAAATAAATTTAGATAATACTCATGCAACGACCTTAGATGATGCTTTAGGAAAATCCAATTTAGATCCCGAAGAAGGGAGATTTATGATTGATTCTGCAGGTGTGAATCTCCAAGCTATTGAAAGCCATACCTCAACCGCTAGCATATCAAGCGTGAGTGAGCGTGTGGTAAACAACATAACTCAAAATCCCACTTTTGAAGAGAATATGGCAGATAGCATAGATGAAAGCCCTCGTCAGATTGACAATTTTGTATTTAAAAAGGATAAAGCGGTTGATAATAAAATAAAAGAAACGGATGAAATCGCCAACAAGCCACCCATATCGGGTCAGAGCCCATCTATATCGACTCCAAGCTCACCTATAATTAATAATACAACATCAGCTGACAAACTAGCAGCTGAGAAAGTCAATAAACGGATACAAGAACTGGAAAAACCTAAATTTAAGGGAACCGCATTCGCAATTTTTAACAGGCTTTGTCAATCAAAAACAAAAAAAGATAAAATCGTTGCGCTTAAAAAATTACAAACAAGTTTGGAAAATAATCGAGATGAAACGGTGAGTGAGGTCGTCAATCGTTGGAAGAAAGATTCATTTGATAAAAATCAAAAAATGGAAGACGTGATTAATAAACAAAATTTTGTGGCTAAAATTTCAAAACATACAAGTAAGACTGCAAAGGTTATAGAAGATCTTGAAGAAAATAAGCTTACCTTTAAAAAATAATAAATTATGAAAATAATGTGTGTTAGTTATTTAGCCTATTCAATATCTTCTTTGTTTTTTACTCCGCTTACCAAGAGACAAATCAACTTTTCTTTTAGTAACGGAATGGTTTCCACGGCTTACAAACTTAATCTTTGAGTGCATAGTCACGAATAATTAAATTTGACAACGACTTCTTGTAATCAAGATGTTTTCTATCTAGCCCTTTTTATAAGCGCAGAGTAATAATCAATTATCAGCGCTTATAAGTTGGATTCATAATTTGATGCTCACTTATAACTTTGCCACTGCGATCAAAAATCAATGCTCGGCTATTACTTGCTCCTTGATTGATTGCAAGTAAATACGGTTACATCACTACCTTAAGCGCAAAGCATTTAAAATGACGGAAACCGAGCTTAAACTCATTGCGAGTGCCGCGAACATAGGATTGAGCAATAAGCCCGTCCAGGGATATAAAACACCCGCCGCAATGGGAATGCACAAAATATTATAAATAAAAGCCAAAAATAAATTTTGACGAATATTGCGCATGACTTGCTCGCTTAAATTTAAGGCGCGCGCAATGCCGAATAAATCGCCTTTTACCAAGGTAATACCCGCACTTTGCATGGCAATATCGGTTCCGGTGCCCATGGCAATACTCACATCTGCCGCTGCCAGCGCGGCTGCATCATTGACACCATCACCTGCCATGGCCACGACATAACCCTGCCCACGATACCAATTTACAATATCTTGTTTACGCTGCGGTAAGACTTCCGCCTCAACATCCACAATGCCTAATTTTTTAGCCATTGCCTGTGCCGTTGTTTGATTGTCACCCGTCACCATGATGATACGTATGCCTTTCAAGCGTAAATCATGTAAGGCTGATTCCGTACTTGCTTTGACAGGATCCGCCACACTAATTAAACCGGCCACGCTGCTGTTAACCACGACAAACATCACCGTCGCCCCTGCTGCGCGCAGGGTATTAGCGCGCTCTGTCAAATGATCGCCTGGCACATTGAGTAACTGCAATAATTTATCATTGCCCAGCGCAATTGGCTGACCATCAATGACACCAATAATCCCTTTGCCAAATTCTGCATGAAATTCTTGCGGTGTACTGAGTGTTAAACCACGCTCTTGCGCTGCTGCGACTATCGCGCCTGCGAGTGGATGTTCGCTATTGCGTTCAAGACTGGCGGAGAAACGTAAAATATCGGTTTCACTGAGTGAACCAGTCGGAATAATTTCTTCTACAACGGGTTTGCCTATAGTCAAAGTGCCGGTTTTGTCGACGATCAAGAGATTCACTTTTTCAAACCGTTCCAAACTTTCGGCATTTTTGATCAAAACACCGGATTGGGCACCCTTACCCATGCCCACAATAATAGACATTGGAGTTGCGAGTCCCAGTGCGCACGGACACGCAATGATGAGCACCGCAACCGCAGCAAATAAACCATACGTCATCGCGGGAGAAGGTCCCACCAGCGCCCAAACAATAAAAGTAATGACCGCAATCGCCATCACCACAGGTACAAAATAACTGGCCACTTGATCAGCC